>MEDZ01000008.1 GCA_001724275.1 Gemmatimonadetes bacterium SCN 70-22 | reverse complement strand
GGCGCGGGTTTCGGCGCGGGTTTCGGCGCGGGTTTCGGCGCGGGTTTCGGCGCGGGTTTCACTCTCGACCGCCCGTTGGCGGGGGTGACCGCGCCAGCCGCCGGCAGCTCCTCCGCTTCGGCCGCGGGACGCGCGACCATGCGGAAGAAGACGATGCCGAGCGGAGGGAGGGTGATGCTGATGGACCGCGGGCGCCCGTGCCTCGGCACGTCGTCGGCCGCGACTCCCCCGAAATTCCCCCACCCCGCGCCGCCGTACGCCTCGGCGTCGCTGTTGAGGACTTCGTCCCACCGCAGGCTGTCGGGGACGCCGATGCGGAAGTCGCGGCGCGGCACCGGCGTGAAGTTGCAGGCGCACAGGACCACCTGCGACCGGTCGCGGCTGTAGCGGAGGAAGCTCACGACGCTCTGCTCGGCATCGTTGCAGTCGATCCACTCGAAGCCGTCGGGGGCGTTGTCGCGTTCGTTCAACGCCGGCTCGCCGCGGTACAGGGCGTTGAGGTCGGCCACCCACTGCTGCAGGCCGAGGTGCTCGGGCCGTTCCAGCAGGTGCCAGTCGAGCGAGGCGTCGTGATTCCACTCGCGGTACTGCCCGAACTCGCACCCCATGAACAGGAACTTCTTCCCGCTCTGGCCGAACATGTAGCCCAGCAGCAGCCGCACGTTGGCGCGCTTCTGCCAGGCATCGCCCGCCATCTTGTTGATCAGCGACCCCTTCCCGTGCACCACCTCGTCGTGCGAGATGGGGAGGACGTAGTTCTCCGAGAAAGCGTACATCATCCGGAAGGTGATCTTCTGGTGATGGTAGCTCCGGTGGATGGGGTCGAGCGCGAAGTACGCGAGGGTGTCGTGCATCCACCCCATGTCCCACTTGAGCCCGAAGCCCAGCCCCCCCAGGTAGACCGGGCGCGTGACCATGGGCCAGGCCGTCGAGTCCTCGGCGATCGTCTCGGTGTCGGGGTGCTCGCGGTACACGCTCTCGTTGAGGCGCCGGAGGAACTCGATCGCCTCCAGGTTCTCGCGCCCGCCGTACCGATTGGGGATCCACTCGCCATCCTTGCGCGAGAAGTCGTGGTACAGCATCGACGCCACGGCATCCACGCGGAGTCCGTCGGCGTGGAACGTCTCCAGCCAGAACACCGCGTTCGAGCGCAGGAAGTTGGCCACCTCGTAGCGCCCGTAGTTGAAGACGTAGCTCCCCCAGTCGGGCTGGTGCCCCTTGCGGGGGTCGGCGTGCTCGTAGAGGTGCGTCCCGTCGAAGTACGAGAGGCCGTGCGCGTCGGTGGGGAAGTGCGACGGGACCCAGTCGAGGATGACCCCGATCCCGCGCTGGTGCAGCGTGTCGATCAGGTACATCAGGTCCTGCGGGGTCCCGTAGCGCGAGGTGGCGGCGAAGTAGCCGGTGACCTGGTAGCCCCATGAGCCGTAGAACGGGTGCTCCATCACCGGCATCAGCTCGACGTGCGTGAACCCCATGCGCTCCACGTAGTCGGCCAGCCGCGGCGCGATCTCGCGGTAGGTGAGCGACCGGTTTGCCTCTTCGGGGACGCGCATCCACGACCCCAGGTGCACCTCGTAGATCGACATCGCCCCGTCGAGCGCCCGCCTGTCGGCGCGCGCGCGCATCCACTCGCCGTCGCCCCACGTGTAGTCCAGGTCCCAGACGATGGACGCGGTGCGCGGCGCGACCTCGCAGCGATAGCCGTACGGGTCGGCCTTGTCGACCCGGTACCCGTCCGTGCGCCCCGTGACGTGGTACTTGTAGCGCGCACCGCGACCGACCCCGGTGATGAAGACTTCCCAGATTCCCGACGGCGCGTGCAGCCGCATGGGGTGCGCACCGGGGCGCCAGTCGTTGAAGTCCCCCACCACCGAGACCGACGCGGCGTTAGGCGCCCAGACCGCGAAACAGGTCCCCGCCTCGCCCCCGGCCACGTGCGGATGCGCTCCCAGCACGCGATGCGCGTGGTCGAGCGTCCCCTCGCAGAAGAGGTGAACCGTGGTGGCGTCGAGGCGCGAGACGTCGTGGCGGGCGCGGTGCATGGCGGGGCGCTCAGCTGCGCGCCGCCGCCAGCTTGCGCACCGCCTCGGCCAGGGCCAGCACCCGCTTCTGGTCCGGCGCGATGGCCGCCTCCTCGTCGAGCCGCGCCGCCAGCGCCGTGAGCGCCGTCCGCCGCGCGCGCGGGGCCGCCTTCTCCGCCGCGTCGAGGTCACGACGCGCCTGCGCCAGCGTGCCGGCGGCCATCCCCTGGTTGCGCGCCATCTGGTCCAGGTACGAGCGCGCCACCGCGAACGACGCCGGCCACTCGAAACGCAGCTGCATCTGCGGGTTGAACTCGTCGAAGCGCACCAGCATCGCGGCGTCGAGCTCGTTCTGCGACAGGAACTCGCTCGGCTTCAGCTGCAAGACGTCGAGCCCGCGCGCGATCTCCGAGCCGTAGACGTAGCCGTTGAACCAGTATGCCGACCAGTGCCCGCCCAGATACAGCCGCTCGCCGCTCACCGGCCCCCGGTCGAAGAAGGCGATCTCCTGCGGGTTGTGCGGGTTGGTGAAGTCCACCACCGAGATCCCTCCCTGGTACCAGGCCTGCACCATGATGTCGCGGCCGGGAACGGGGACCAGCGACCCGTTGTGCGCCACGCAGTTCTCCTGGACCGTCTGCGGCGCCGGGATCTTGAAGTAACCCGCGGGCGTGAGCTTGCGGTCCTTGCTCAGCGTGAAGGTGGCGTCCGCCCCCCAGATCGGCCGGTCGGTCGCGAGGCACCTCGCCCCCACTCCACCTCCCCATTCGTCGGTGAAGAGGAGCTTGTCGCCGCCGTTGCTGAACGTCGCCGAGTGCCAGTACGCGAAGTTCGGGTCGATGACCGCGGCGATCCGCCGGGGGTTGGCCGGGTCCTTGATGTCGAGGAGGATCCCGTTCCCCGAGCAGGCCCCGGCCGCCAGGCCGAGGGCCGGGTAGGTGGTGACGTCGTGGCACTGGTCGGTCGTCGCCGTCTCCTGCGTTCCCGCCCCGTGCGCGCCCCCCTTCCACAGGCCGGCGACGTTCCCCGCCGAGTCGGCGAAGATGCGCGGCGAGTTCACGATCTTCGCGTCTTTAGGTGAGGCCAGTGGCACGCGGATGACCTCGATGCGGAAGTACGACGTGTTGGGATCCTGCTCCGGCGGGAGCCCCGAACATCCCGGCAGCTCCGCCGCCGGGCGCACCGGGCTCGTCCCGTGCACGTACACGTAGACGTTCTTGCGGTCCTTCGGGTCGGCCAGGAGGGTGTGCGTGTGCGAGCCGCGGCACGTCTGCACGGCCGCCACCTGCCTGGGCGCATCGATGTTGCTGATGTCGAAGATGCGCACGCCCATGAAGCGCTCCGCGCTCACCGTGTCGGCCACCCCCTGCGCCCCGCAATCGAGGCGCGCGCTGGGCTGCTCGACCGACATGAAGAGGAGGTTGCCGTACACCGACAGGTCGCCCTGCCCGCCAGGACACGCGTGTGTCGCCCGAAGCGTCGGGTTGCGCGGGTTGCTGATGTCCCACACCTGGAAGCCGTGGTACCCGCCCTGGAAGACATACCGGCGGTTGAAGGCGAGGTCCGAGTTGGCGAAGGCGAAGTCGCCCGGATTGGAGGCGTTGAAGAAGCCGTCCGGCTTGGGGCGATGCGCCACGAGCTCCATGTTCCGGGCCGCCTCGCCGGCGTCGTGAAGGCCCGGCTTGAGCCCCACCCGCGGGTCGCCCTGCGCCCCGGCGACGGCGGAGAAGGTGATGAACGAGATGGCGGCGGCAATGCGGAGCCGGAGGCGTTCACCCCGGGCGGGACGGGTCGTGGTCATCTGCGTGGTGGCTGAAGGGTCATGCAGAAGGTACAGCACCCGGCGCCGCGCCTGTAGGCGGCCGGCGCGTGGCGAGCGGGACCATCGAGGGCATCTCCCGGCGATTCCGAACCGGAGCAGCCGCCGCCCGCGGCCGCCCTCGCGCTCCCGATCCCCACGCCGTGGCACTCGGCATCCGCCCCCCGGCGGCCGTCACCCCCTACCCGTTAGGCAGCGTCCCGAGCAAGCGCCGCATGCGTGCGATCTCCGCGCGCTGGTCGGCGTCGACGTCGGAGGCGAAGTCGAAGAGCTGCGGTTCCTGCAACGCGCCCGGCGAGCGCCGCAGGTCGGCGACCATCTGGATCGCCCCCTCGTGATGACGGATCATGAGCTCGAGGAAGAGGCGGTCGAAGTCGTTGCCGCTGGCGGCACCGAGCCTCGCGAGCTCGGCGGGCGTCAGCATCCCCGGCATCCGCGCTGCGTGGCCGGCGTCGTGGTGGGCGTGCGCCGCGGGGTCGGGGGCCTCCTCGCCATGATCGCGCAGCCACTGCTGCATCAGCGAGATCTCGTCGCGCTGCGACGCGGTGATGCGCTCGGCGAGGAGGGCGAGGTCGGCGCGCGCCGAGCGGCCGGGGACGAGCGCCGACATCACCAGCGCCTGGGCGTGGTGCCCGATCATCCCCGTCATGAAGGCGATGTCGGCGGGGGTGGGACGGCGCGCGGTGTCGGTCGCGGCGACTGGCAAGGTCTCGACGCCAACGCGCGCCGCCGCGTCCTCCGCGACGGGCGCAGGGGGGAGGGCTCCCGAGGCGGCGGTTGCGACGGCGAGGGCGAACGAGACGAGCACGGCTGGACTCCTTTCGGGGCGATTCGAAGTACCCCGAAAGTACCCGAGGGATTTGTGTGTCTTGACAATGGATGTGATGACATATAATATCCCTCCATGGCACCGGCACTTCGCAATGAACTCAAGCAGCGCAAGCCTTTCGGCAGCCTGCATCAGGAAGCCCAGCTCAACCTGGAGCGAACGCACGCGGTGCTGGCGGATGCGTTCGACCGGATGCTCAAGCCCTACGGGATCAGCAGCACCCAGTACAACGTGCTGCGCATCCTGCGTGGCGCCGAGTCCACTGGGTTGTGCCGCAACGAGATACGCGACCGGCTGGTGACCAGGATGCCCGATGTGACGCGCCTGCTCGATCGCATGGAAGAAGCGGGGCTGGTGACCCGGGCCCGCGACGAGGACGATCGTCGCCTGGTGAAGACGCGGCTGACGGCAACGGGACGAGAGTTGGTCGATCGGCTCGACGCTCCGGTCGAAGAGGAGCATCGGCGTGCGCTCGGCCACCTGTCCGAGTCGCAGCTCAGGACGTTGATCGAGCTGCTGACGCTGACTCGCGCGATTGCGTGATGATTGCGCGCGGAAGGGTGTTGTGACACCAGTAGTCATGTTGCGCATTGCTCCAAATCATCCGAACCATTGGGAGGCACCTGCATGAAGCTTTTTGGAACCGCCACCGCCGCACAGACCGACGTCGCACTCGTCGTGCTGCGGCTCGTGACGGGCGTGATCTTCGCTGCCCACGGTGGGCAGAAGCTGTTCGTCTACGGTCTCGACGGGGTGGCCGGCTCGTTCGGACAGATGGGGATCCCGCTCGCCGGAGTGGTGGGGCCGGCGATCGCCTTCCTGGAGTTCTTCGGCGGGATCGCCCTGGTGCTCGGCGTGCTCACGCGCGTCGTGGCACTCGGGCTGGCCGGCGACATGCTGGGGGCGATCTTCATCGTGCACCTGAAGGCGGGGTTCTTCGCGCCCAAGGGGATCGAGTTCGTCCTGCTGCTGCTCGCGGCCGCGGTGGCGCTGGTGATCACGGGGGCGGGGCGCTTTTCGGTGGACGCGCGCCTCGCCGCGCGCAACGGCGGCGGGCGGGCATAACGTCGTCCCTCGCGGGACGGGGAGGAGACATGTCGGCATCGACCCAGGACATCTTCGGCAACACCCCCGGTGCGGAGCCGGCCACTCCCGGGAGCTATGGTGAGGCGCCGGCCGGCTTCCGGCTCCCCCAGGCCACGCGCCTGGGGGCCGTGCGCCTCCAGGTCTCCGACCTGGCGCGGTCGCTGGCCTGGTACGGGGGCACACTCGGCTTTCGCGTGTTGGGCCGTGAGGGCGCCACGGCGACGCTCGGCGCGCACGGCGACGCGCGCCCGCTGGTGGAGCTGGTCGAACGCCCCGGCGCGCGGCCGCGCCCGATGCGGGGACGACTCGGCCTCTATCACGTCGCCATCCTGCTCCCGGATCGCGGGTCGTTAGGCAGGTTCGTGCGGCACCTGGCGGACATCGGGGCCCCGGCGGGGGCCGGCGACCACCTGGTGAGCGAGGCCTTCTACCTGCAGGATCCCGACAACCTCGGCATCGAGGTGTACGCCGACCGGCCGCGCGACAGCTGGCGACGGGTGGGGCGCGAACTGATGATGGCGACCGATCCGGTCGACGTCGACGCCCTGCTCGCCGCGGCGGGTGCCGCCGCCTGGACGGGAATGCCGGGCGGGACCGTCATCGGGCACGTGCACCTGCACGTGGGTGACACCGCCCGGGCCGCGGCGTTCTACGCCGAGGCGCTCGGCTTCGACCGCATGGTGTGGCACTATCCCGGCGCGCTCTTCTTCGGCGCCGGGGGGTATCACCATCACCTGGGGGCCAACACCTGGGCGGGGAGTGGTGCCGTTGCGCCTGGCGACGACGAAGCGCGGCTCCTGGAGTGGACCCTCGAGGTGCCTGACGAGGGGAGCCTGGCGGCCGTGGGCGAGAGCCTGGCACGAGGCGGGTTCGCCGTGCAGCGGGAGCCCGGCGCCGGCGGGCTGGTGACGCGCGATCCCTGGGGGACGCGCCTGCGGGTGCGCACCGGGGGCAGGGGCGACGCCTGACGGGGCCGCGGCACGCGCGCCGGTGGCGCTGTCGCTACCAGGCGCGCGTGGCGCCGGCGGACTTCACCTGAAGGTCGACGCGGCCGTGCCCGAGCAGCGCGCGCGGCGGGACACCGAAGCGCGCACGCACCGCGTCGGTGAAGTGTGCGTGCGATGAAAAGCCGGCCGCATGGGCCGCCTCGCCGATGGTGCGGGACGGCGTGCGCACCATGTGCTCCAGCGCCAGGGCAATGCGCCGCCGCAGGACGTACTCCCGGAGCGGGATGCCCAGCACCGCGCGAATGGCCCGGCTCAGCGGCCACGGGGCAACGCCCGTGGCCCGGGCCAGCGCGGCGAGCGAGGGCGTCGCCTCCGCAGCTGCAACCATCGACAGGGCCGCATGGGCCGCGTCGCGTTGCGACGACGGGAGGCGGGGCGTAGGGAAGGACTCTCGCCCGACAACGGCGGCCAGCTCGAGGGCAAGCTCTTCCAGCGTGAGCGACGGCGCGCCGAACCGCGCCGCGCGTTGCAGCTGGTGATGGGCCAGGAGCGCCGCCGGCTCCATGGCGCGGATCCCGATGCCTCCGCGAGGCTGGCCGGCCGCGTCTGCCGGCGCCACGACCGTGGCCTGGACCGCGGTTCCTCGTACCGAGCGGAGCGCGAGCGCCTCGCCCGCCTCCACGACCAGCGCGGCCGCGGGCGGAACCGTGCTGCTCCCGCGTCCGGTACGCGCCAGCGGGGAATCGGCCCGGGGGATCATGACGATCCGGGACGGCTCGATGCTCGGCGCCGGTGCGTGGCGACCGTCGCACGACCAGATGCCGGCAAAGACGGACTCGGTGGAGATGAGGGGCGTGACGGGCATGTCGTGCGCAAGATAGGGCGGGGTGGCAAGATCGTGGAAGCGCGGCGGCCCCCGGCTCGGCACCTTGGACGGCATGACGACATCCCATCGGCGCATCTTCCTCACGGGCGGCACCGGCTACGTGGGGTCGGCCGTGGCACAGGAGCTCGTGGCCCGCGGGCATCGGGTGAGCGCGCTCGTGCGCGCGCCGGCGCGAGCCGCCGCGCTACCGCCCGGCTGCAATCCGGTGATAGGTGACCTGGCCAACCCGGCCGCTTGGCTGGAGGTTGCGGCCGAGGCGGACGTGGCCGTGCACACGGGGTTCCAGTACGCCGGCGGCACCGAGCGACCTGCCCCCGACTGGATCGCCACATCCACCCTGTTGACGCTCGCCCAGTCGGGCGCCTGCCGTCTCGGGCGCCTGGTGTACACCTCGAATGCCTACCTGCTCGGCGACCATCCGGCCCGCCCCGTGGACGAGGACGCGGAGGCGATGCCGACGGGGCATGCGCCACTCTCCCGGGCGGCACTCGAACGGGTCGTGGCGACGAGCGGCGTCGCGGCCGTCATTCGACTGGGCATGGTGTACGGCGCGGCGATCGGCCCGATGGGTGGGACGATCCCGCGCCTCTTCGACGCGCTGGCCGCGAGTGAGCCACTCGATGCCGTCGAACGTCTCACCGGGCGCTGGTCGCTCGTCCACGTCGGTGACGTGGCCGCATTGTTTCGGGCGGTCGCCGAGGCCGGCCACGAGGCCAGCGGCGTCTTTCACGCCACCGATGGCGCACCGCTTCGCGCGGCCGACGTGCTCGCGCTCGCGCGCGACGCCCTGTCACGCGTCGGCGCATCGTCTCCATCGTCGCTCGCCAGCATGAAGCAGGAGCTCCAGGGCGAGCACCTGGGGCGCCTGGCGCGGGATGTCGCCGTCGTGCCGGCGCGCGCGCTCGCCCTGGGATGGCGCCCGGAAGTCCGCTCCTTTCGCGAGGGGGCCCTGCAAACGGCCGCGGAGTGGCGCGCCGAGCGAGGGCGCGCATGAGGGGCGCGCGCCTGTTCCTGGCTGTCGTCCTCGCGAGCGCCTGCGCCCATGGCCGCGAGGCGGCTTCGCCGTCCGGCGGGGAGGGACCACTCGTCGCGAGCGACACCGCATTCGTGTTGATCGCCGATTCGATCGTTCCCGAGGCCATTGCCATTCACCGCGGCACGCTGCTCGTCGGGAGTATCGCGCGGCAGAGGGTCTTTAGGGCAGAACAGTCGACCGGACGTCCGGGGACGCTCCGCGCCTGGTCGCCGCCGCTCGGGGGCGCCGTCCTCGGGCTCGAGGTCGATACGGCCCGCGGCGTGCTCTGGGCCGCGGTGGAACCGCCGGCGGGGCGGGGGAGTGGCGCGCTGGTCGCACTGCGGCTCGACGACGGCTCGGTCGCGGAATCATCGCCGATCCCGCTGGAGGGGATGCACCTCCCGAACGACCTCGAGGTCGCGCCCGACGGAACGATCTATCTCACCGATACCGACGGGGGCGTCGTCTGGTTGCGCGCGCCAGGCTCGTCCGAGCTGACCATTGCATTCGGTCGAACCGCGGGGCGCACGCACCCCAACGGCGTGGCGCTGTCGCCGGACGGGCAAACGATCTACATCGCCTACGATGAAGGGATCGCGGTGGGGCGCACGGACGATGCGCGACTCCACATGCTCGAGGCCCCGCCGGGCGTCGCGCTCGGCGGGATCGACGGGCTCTACCTCGCGGGTGATGCGCTGGTCGGCATCCAGAACGCCATCGGCGTGCCGCGGTTGGTTCGGCTGTCGCTGTCCGGGGACGGCAGAACCGTGGAGCGCGCGACCACGCTCGAGCGCAGGCATCCCGCGCACGAAGTGCCGACTACCGGGGCGTTACTGGGTGAAGACCTGCTCTACCTCGCGAACAGCCAGCTGGGTCGATGGCAGGGCGGGCGGGCGATCGGGGACACCGTCGTCGTGCTGCGGCTGCCGCTGCCCCGACCGGTTATCGGTCCTCGCGACCGTCGTGGTCGTCGTCCTCGAATGCCGAGATCGAGCGATTGATGTTGTTCGTGATGAGCGAACGGTTCTCGGGATTCGACGGGTCGAGTATCGTCGTGCCGTTCTGGAACCACGAGGCGACGTCGATGTTGAGCGTCAGGCTCGACGCTCCGGCGCCGACGACGAACGGCGTGCGAAACTCGAACTCGACTTCGAAGTCCTGTGCCGTCTGGAAGGTGAAGGGCTTGCCGTCGAAGGTCCCCTCCACGCGAACGCTCACGTTCCGGAAATCGGGGTGCGCCGAGAGGAATGCGGCCGAGCTAGCGCGCTCGCCGCTCTCGACCGCGTCCACGTCGAACTCGATCTCGCGATAGGTCCCAGGCGGGAGGAGCGCCGCGACGTCCAGCGACTTCACGGCGTCGAGCGGGAGGTCGACGAGCATGGGGGCGACACGCAATTCCTCGCAGTCGTCATGCGCCCCCTCGGCCGCACACGCCGCCGACGACGTGGCCTTCAGCTCCAGCTCGGCGAGGACCATCTGCGCCTTGGTGATGACGAGCGAGTGCCCGCCAGCGGTCAACGAGATGTCCAGGAGCGCGCGGCTCGCGGCCAGGGAACTGCTGGTCCGGCTGGCGATCAGGAGCGAGGTGGACGACCGATTGGCACTCGTTGCGTCGCCACAGCCTGCGAGAGACAGCGCGAGAAACGAAAGGGCCGCGGCGCGCGAATGGGCAGTAAGCATGGCAGCTCGATAGGAAAGGGAGCCCTTGGCGGGATGGTGGTGCGAGGCACCAGCGTTCCGCCCGGCCGCTCGATCTGGGTGGGGGCCGACCGTCAATTGAAGTCGACTGGCTGCAATGTGCACCGTCGACCCAGGCGCCCGAAGTGTCGCGCCTCACATGCATGACGGACGCCGTCGTGCTTGCGACCTGGCTCACAGTGCGCGCACGTCGCAGATCCCTCATCGCCTGTGAGGTGGCACGAGCTCCGCTTCCTCGTGCACCACCTTGCCGCCGACCATCGTCAGGACGCTCCGGGTTGCCGGGAGCGCGTCAGGCGCCACGCCGAACACGTCCTGCGACAACACCGCGATGTCGGCGAGCATTCCCGGCGCGATCGTCCCCCGCTGCCGCTCGGCGAACGCCGCGTAGGCCGAGCCGCGGGTGTAGGCAGCGACCGCCTGCTCGCGCGTGAGCGCTTCGCTGGGGACGTTGGGGTGGAGCGTCGCGAGCATGATGTTGACGCCCGGCTCCCGCGGACCGTCGCTCCCGATGGCGAGCGGAACCCCGGAGTCGACCAGCGTCTTGAGGAGGTCGACCGCGCGAAGCTGGTCGGCTCCCCACCGTGCCGACATCACGGCGGGGATCGCGAGATGCGCAGGGTTCTGCACGACGACGATGCCGAGCGACTTCACGTCGGCGAGCTGGTCGCGGCCGAGTGCATCGGCGTGCTCGAGGCGCGGGCGTAGAGATCGCCAGGCGGCGTCGGGGGCCTCGGCGCGCATGGCGGCGATGACCAGTGCGATCGTGCTGTCGCCCACGGCGTGCAGATGCGGCTGTTCGCCACGTGCCAGCGCGTCGCGCAGGATGGCGCGCAGCGTGTCGAACGGAAAGTTGGCGCGCCCGTGCCATCCGGGACGGTCGGCGTACGGACGTCGCATGAGGGCAAGGCGCTCGACGGGAGTCCCGTCGAGGATCCACTTCACTCCCGAGACGTGCACGTTGGGGGCGAGCACGGTGTCGCGTCCGGATACGCGCCAGCTCGCGCGCCAGCCCCCGGGGTGCGTGGTGTTCGGGATGCGAATGACGCGGTGCCGCGCGCGCATCGTTTCGCCGCGCGCGACCGCAGCGCGCAACGTGGCGAGGTCGTACTGCCCCGCCATGTCCTGTACCGATGTGATGCCATGGCGGAGTCCCCATTCCCCATAAGCGCGCAGCGACCGGGCGAGGACGGAGTCACCACGCGCGACCGCGAGGCGGTTCTCGGTGGTGTAGATGACGTATTCGTCGATGCGTCCCGAGGCCACGCCGTTCGCATCGCGCGAAATCCAACCGCCTGCAGGATCGGGGGCGTCGAGCAGGCCGGCGGCGCGCAGCGCGGCGGAGTTGAGAATGGCGCCGTGCCCGGACCAGCCGGCGAGCCAGACCCGATGGTCGGGCGCCACGGAGTCGAGCACCGAACGCGTCGCGCGCGGGTCGTCGAGGATCCGCCCGCCCACGCTGGAGGTGAGCCACGCGCCGGTCGGCGCGCGTCGGGCCGCCGCCGCCAGCGAGTCGAGCAGGAGGTCGAGCGCCGGATCGGGGGTCGGCGACGGGTCGACGCTGATGTGCCGTCCCGCGGCACCGGCGGGGCCGGCGTGTGCGTGGGCGTCGTCGAAGCCAGGGACGACGGTGCGACCGCCGAGCGCGATGCGACGAGTGTCCGGGCCGGCGAGTCGCGCGATGTCGGCGGTGCTTCCCACGGCCACGATGCGGTCGCCCCGTACGGCGATCGCCTCGGACCACGGTCTTGCCGGATCGGCGGTAAAGACCTTTCCGCCGAGGAGCACGACGGTGGGAACCATCGCATTTGCGCGATCCTGAGCGGCGAGCGAGTTCCCCGCGATGGTGAGGAGCGCGACGATCGCGCGGAGCGCGACGAGCGCACGGGAGCGGGAGGTCCGGGCGAGGGCGGCGATTGCGTGACGCGTCATGGCTGGAAAGGGGGGACGCTGGTGGCCTTGTGGTGCCTGTCGCGCCGGTGCAACCTCCCGCCCTCATGGCTCGCGGGCATCGGCGATGCCCGCCACTCGAGGCGCTTCGGGAGGGGTACACGACATGACGTGCGACGAAACTGGTGGCCGGGCGTGAGCGCGTCGTGAATCGAGCGTCATCGCGTGCGCCTCGCGCGCCGGCAGGCATCGCACTCCGGACGCTGGGGGCGATCGATGCGGCCGGGGGCGACGGCGTCCCGCTCGATGGACTGCTGGTTCGGCCCAAGCCACTGGCGCTGCTGGTGTACCTCGTCATGGGTGGGGCGGGGCGCTCCCCTCGGCGTGACTCCCTGGTCGCGACGTTCTGGCCCGACTCGGACGCCGAGCGTGCGCGCAGTTCGCTGCGCCAGGCCGTGTATCAGCTGCGCCGGACGGTTGGCGCCGGGGTGGTGACGGGGAGGGGCGAGGAGGTAACCGTGCATGAGGGCGGCGTGACGTGCGACGCCGTCGACTTCGAGCGTCGCGCGGCGAGTGGCGACCTCGCGGGAGCGCTCGAGCTCTATCATGGCGACTTCCTCCCCGGCTTCCACATCGAGGGGGCCCCGGCGTTCGAGCGCTGGGCCGAGGAGCGCCGCAGCCAGCTGCGCGGACTGGCGGCATCGGCTGCCCGGGCCCTGCGCGATGCGGCGGCGGAGGCGGGGGACGATGCCGGGGCGATGGCGTGGAGCCGCCGAGTGCTGTCCATTGCACCTGACGACGAGCCTTCGCTGCGCCGGCTGGTCGCGCTGCTGGAGCGTGCGGGCGATCGTGCCGCCGCCATTGGCGTGTATGACGCCTTCGTGCGCCGCCTGCGGGAGCAGTACGGCCTGGAGCCGGCCGCCGAGACCGTGTCGGCGGTTTCGGCGCTGCGCGGAGGGGCGACGTCGGCATCCGGTGCGCCGCCGCTCGATGTCCGGCGCGTCCTCGTCACCGTCTTCCGGAACGAGACGGGCGATGCGGCCCTCGAGCCGTTCGGCCGCCTGATGGCCGACGCCATCGCCGAGGGATTGTTGCAGCTGGAAGGGGTGCGGGTGGTCCCGTTCACGGGGGCGCTGGCCACGGCGCGCCACGTCGATGCCGTGGCGGCGCATGCGCCCGCCACCGAGTGGACGCGGCTGGCCGCGGAGGAGACGGGGGCCGGGACGGTCGTGAGTGGGGCGTACTATGCGGCGGGGAGCGAGGTGGTGGCACAGGGGTGGATCAGGAACGCGCGCACCGGCGAGGTGCTTCGCGCCCTCGGGCCGGCGCGGGCGCCGGTTGCCGCCCCGCTCCCCGCCGTGGAAGCGCTGCGCGACGAGGCGCGGACGCACCTGGCGCGTGAGCTCGAGGCGCGGGTGCTGCACGTGCGCGCGGCTGGGCGCGCCCGGTCGTACGAGGCGCACAGCGCGTACGTGGAAGGGATGGCCCGCTTCGTGAGCGCGGACTGGCGCGGCGCGCTGGAGCACCTGGGCCGGGCGACGACGAGCGATGCCGCCTACGCTCTCCCGCTGCTCGTGTCTGCCATCGCGCACTGGAACCTCGGCGAGCTGGAACGGGCCGAGGGAGTGGTGGCGCGTGCGCAACCGCTCGTGGTTGCCGCTGGACCGTTCGAGCGCGCGTTGCTCGACATGGTGCGCGCCTGGCTGGCCGGCGACTGGGGGGCGGCGTACGAGGCGGTGCGCCGGCAGGCCGCCATGGCGCCCGGTTCGATCGCGAGCTTCCAGGTGGCCGAGGAAGCGCGGCGGCGCAACCGTCCGCGCGAGGCGTTGCAGCTGCTGGCGGCGATCGATCCCTCGCGCGGCGAGATGCGCGGGTGGGTCTTCTACTGGGTCGTCATGGCGCAGGCGCTGCACATGCTGGGCGAGCACACCCGCGAGCTGGAGGTGGCGCGCCGGGCGCGCGCGCTGCATCCGGAAGCGCCGATCGCCTTGCGGCTGGAGCTCCACGCGCGCGCGGCGCTGGGAGACGAGGCGGGGGTGCTGGCGTGCGTCGAGGATCGGCTGGCGATGCCCTCGCGCGAGGAGCCGAGCCCCGGGACGCTCATGCGTGAAGCCGCGCACGAGCTCCTCGCGCACGGGTCGGGTCGCGCGGTCGCCGAGACGCTGCTGCGGGAGTCGCTCGCCTGGTTCGAGGAGCTCCCTGGCGAGGCGCGCGAGCAACCCGCCGTGGCGCGCGCGATTGCGCGCGCCCGTTACGAGGTGGGCGACTGGGCGGGGGCGCGGCTCGCGTTCGCGCACCTGGCGGGCGATCGCGTTCGCGTGGCCGACTGCGGCGCGATTCACCACCCGCACCTTCAGGGGCACCTCGACCACGGCTACCTGGGGGTGATCGCGATCCGGCGTGGCGACGAGGACGAGGCCGCGCGCATCGACGCGCGGCTCGAGCGCGAGCGAGGACCGCACCTGTTCGGGAGCGCGCAGTACTGGCGCGCCGCAATGGCGGCGTTGCGCGGCGACGCCGACGCGGCGGTGCGGCTGCTGCGCCGTGCCTTCGCCACGGGGCTGCCGTACGAGCCGTTCATCCATGCCGACCCGCACTTTCGCAGCGTGCGAGGGGTGGGGGCGTTCGAGGCGCTCCTGGCGCCGCGGGGGTAAGGACGGGGGACGCGTGCCGGCCGTCCCCGCTGCAATTACATCGGTACCGATGTAAATTGCCGGGATGCCGACCACTCGCAACCCGCGCCGCCCGGCGCCTCGACCGGAAAGCGACGACGACTCCCGCCGCGTGATGGACGCCCTGCGCCGCATCGTGCGCGCACTCAGCGCCGGTGCGCGCGGGACGGCCAGGCGCGGAGGGGGTGCGCGCGGGGGAGACACGCGCGGGGGAGACACGCGCGGGGGGGTCAGTGGCGCGCAGGCCTTCGTCCTGCGCCAGGTGCACGCCGCCCCGGGGCTCACCATCGGCGAGCTCGCGGCGCGCACCTTCACCGGGCAGAGCGCCGTTTCCGAGGTCGTCGCGCGCCTGGTCGCGCGCGGGCTGGTCGCGCGACGCCCCGGCGCGTCTGACGCGCGGCAGACGACGCTCACCGCGACCGAGGCCGGGCGGCGTGCGATCCGCACCATCCCCCCGACGGCGCAGGAGGCGTTGGCGAGCGCCCTGGGTGCGATCCCGGCCGCGCGGCGGCGCGCCCTGGCCAACGCCCTCGACACGTGGCTCGTCGCCGCTGGCCTGGCCGAGCTCCCCGCGACGATGTTCTTCGAGGGAGGGCGAGCGCAGCGTGCCGCGGCGGGCGCGGCGAAGCGGCCGAGGGCGACGACGTGAACGGCGCGACCCCCGTGGGGCAGCCGTCCGTGCGCGCCCCGCGCGAGTACGAACCCGTCGACGCCCGGACGATCCTCCTCGTCGGTCTCGCCATCATCCTGGCCGCGGCCGCCGCGCTGGCCGCGCAGCTGCTCACCGCGCTGATCGGCCTGGTGACCAACCTCGTGTTCCATGGCCGTGTCGCCACCTCGCTGGTCGCGCCGGCCAGCGGACATCCGGGCCCCGCCGTGGTGCTGCTGACCCCCGTCGTCGGGGCGATCCTGGTGGGCATCATGGCGCGCTACGGTTCGGCAGCCATCCGCGGGCACGGGATCCCCGAGGTGATGGAGAGGGTGCTGTTCGGCGAGAGCCGCATCCCGGCACGAGTACTGGTGCTCAAGCCGCTCTCGGCCGCCATCGCGATCGGGACGGGGGGGCCGTTCGGGGCCGAGGGGCCGATCATTGCAACTGGCGGAGCGCTCGGCTCGCTCGCGGGACAGTTCCTGCGCGTCACGAGCGACGAGCGCAAGACGCTCCTGGCCGCCGGCGCGGCCGCCGGGATGGCGGCAACCTTCGGCAGCCCGGTGAGCGCGGTGCTGCTGGCGGTGGAGCTCCTGCTCTTCGAGTACCGTCCGCGGTCGCTGATCCCCGTGGCCATTGCCGCGGCGGTGGCCACCGGCGTCCGCGCCGTCTTCCAGGGGACGCAACCGGTGTTCGGGATGCCGACGGTGGCGCAGCCCGGGATGGTCGCGCTGGGCGTCTATACGGCCCTCGGCGTGGCCATCGGCATCCTGGCCGCCGCGATCACGCGCGGCACCTACGCCATCGAGGATGCCTTCGAGCGCCTGGGCCACCGATTCGGCATTCACTGGATGTGGTGGCCGGCCATCGGCGCCGTCGTGGTCGGCGGGGTCGGGCTCATCGAGCCGCGCACGCTGGGCGTGGGCTACGACAACATCACCGGCGCCCTGGACGGGAGCATCGTCGGGCGTGCGTTGATCGTGCTGGTCGTACTCAAGTTCGTGTCGTGGGCCATCTACCTGGGGAGCGGGACTTCCGGCGGGACGCTGGCGCCGCTGTTCACCATCGGCGGCGGGCTGGGAGCCTGGCTCGGGGCGCACCTCGCGCGCATCGCGCCGGGACTCGGTGTCGACCCGCGCGTCGCGGGGCTCGTGGGGATGGCGGCCATCTTCGCCGGGGCGTCGCATGCCCTCCTCGCCTCCATCGTCTTCGCCTTCGAGACCACGCGCCAGCCCATGGGGCTCCTCCCGCTCCTGTCGGGGTGCGCGGCGTCGTGGCTGGTGTCGCTCCTGCTGAGCCGGAACTCCATCATGACCGAGAAGCTGGCGCGGCGGGGGACGATGGTGCGATCGGAGTACGCGGCCGATCACCTGGCGCACGTGGTCGTGCGCGACGTGGCCCCCCGCGACGTCGTGACGCTGCGCGCAGACGACGAGCTGGCCAGCGTTCGCCAATGGCTCGCGGGCGGGGCGGGCGGGGCGACGCACCAGGGGTTCCCGGTGCTCGACGACGAGTTGCAGCTGGTGGGAGTCGTGACGCGCCGCGACCTGCTCGATCCCTCGCACGACGACGCGCAGTGCGTGCGCGCGGTGATCCGGCGGTCGCCGGTGGTCGTCTACGAGGACAGCACGCTGCGCGATGCGGCCGACCAGATGGTGCTGGAGCGGGTGGGACGCCTCCCCGTCGTCCGTCGCGAGGCGAGGCGCCAGGTGGTGGGGATCATCTCGCGAAGCGACCTGCTGACGGCGCACGCACCGCGGCTCGAGGCGGCGCATCGGGCGCACCGGGCACGGCGCTTTCCGTGGCGGCGGGAGCGGGGCGCGCCCTCGGGTGGGTGACGTGGGTGGGTGACGCCGGCTGGGGCGAGGCGCGCGAGATCGTGCTGCGTCACGGGTGGAACGCCGTCGCGTACCAGATCCTCAACCCCGGCATGCGTCACTGGTTCTCGCGGGAGCGCGATGCGGTGGCCGGGTACGTTGCGTTCGCCGGCGTATGGGTGGTGGCGGGGGCCCCCGTCTGCACGCCCGAGCGGCTGCCGCACGTGGCGATGGAGCTCGAGGCGACGGCGCGCTCGCGCGGCGATCGTGTCCTCTTCTTCGGCGCCGGGTCGCGACTGGAACACCACTACGCCGCCAGTGGCAACCGCTCCATGGTGCAGCTGGGCGCCCAGCCCGTGTGGGATCCCGCCGGGTGGGCGGCGATCGTCCGGGGCAAGCGGTCGCTGCGAGCCCAGCTCCATCGAGCGCGCAACAAGGACGTGCGGGTCGACGAGTGGTCCCCGTCACGCGCGCGGGCGTCGGGCGCGCTGCGCGACGTGCTGGCGGCGTGGCTCGAGACGCGTGGCCTCCCCCCACTCGGCTTCCTCGTGTCGCCCGACCTGCTCGACACCCTCGACGATCGCCGGATCTTCGTCGCGTCGCGAGGTGCGTCGGTCGTCGCCTTCCTCGTCGCGACGCCGGTCCCGGCGCGCCAGGGGTGGCTGGTGGAGCAATGGCCGCGGCGCCCCGAAGCGCCTAATGGGACGACGCACCTGATGGTGGATGCGGCGATGCGCGCCTTCGCGCTCGATGGAGCCCGGTACGTCACGCTCGGCCTCGCCCCGCTGGCCGAGCATGCGGGCGTGACGTTCCAGGGGCAGCCGGCATGGTTGCGCGGCGCGCTGCACTGGGTGCGGGCGCACGGACGGCGATTCTACAACTTCGCGGGCCTCGAGGCGTTCAAGGCGAGCCTGCAGCCGACGCTGTGGGAGCCCATCTTCGCCATCGCTCCGGGGACTCGCTTCACCCCGGGGATGCTGCGCGCGGTGGCCGGTGCCTTCAGCGGCGGCTCGCCCGAGCGCCTGATGGCACGGGCGCTGGTGATGGCGATGTGGGAGGAGCGGCGGCGGTTGCGACGGACGGTTTCCGGGCGCCCCCCTTGACCCTCTACCATGGTATAGGGTGTAACGTCCCGACGAACCGGTAATCCGAGGGATGAAGACATGCATACGAATGGCTGGCGACGCACCGCAGCGATCGGGGGAGTCGCACTCGCGCTCGTCGCGCTCGCTCCCCGCAATGCGTTGGCGCACTGCGACACGATGGACGGTCCCGTGGTGACTGCCGCGCGCGGGGCGCTGGAAAGCGGTTCCGTCGAGCGGGTCCTGATCTGGGTGCGCCCGCAGGACGATGGAGAGATCCGGCGCGCCTTCGAGCACACGCTCGCCGTCCGCAAGCTGGGAGGCGAGGCCCGGCTGCTGGCGGACCACTTCTTCTTCGAGACGCTCGTGCGACTGCACCGTGCCGGCGAGGGTGAGCCGTACACGGGGCTCAAGCCGGCCGGGATCGATCATGGCCCGGTGATCCCGGCCGCCGACCGCGCGCTGGCAGCGGGTTCGGTCGAGCAGCTCGAGTCGGTGCTCATTCATGCCGTGCGCGACGGGTTGCGGGCGCGGTTCGACCGGGCGACGGCGGCGAAGCGATTCGCACCGCAGGACGTGGAAGCCGGGCGGGCCTTCGTCGCGGCCTACGTCCCGCTCCTCCACTACGCGGAGCAGCTGTACTCGCTGGCGGCGGGCGAGGGGCACGAGGATGCACACGGTGCCGCTGCGCACGGTGCGGCGGCACACGGTGACGCGCACACGTCGCACCCTCCGAAGAAGCCCTAGGTGTCGTCGCCGAAACGCCGATGGCGCGTTCCGCCACAGGTGGTGATCATGTGGCGATCCCCGAAGGATGGAGCGCGCATGGCGGCGATGCGGATCGGCGAGCTGGCTCGGCGAGCGGGCGTGAACGTGCAGACGGTGCGGTACTACGAGCGGCGGGGGCTGCTGCATGACCCCCGCCGCCACGCCGACGGCTATCGCGAGTACTCCGAGGGTACGCTGGATCGGTTGCGCTTCATCAAGCGCGCGCAGGAGCTGGGCTTCACCCTGGCGGAGATCGCCGAACTGCTGGCCCTGCGACTGGACCCGGGAAAGACGGCCGCCGACGTGAAGGCGCGGGCGGAAGCCAAGATCACCGAGGTCGAGGGGAAGCTGCGCGACCTGGAGCAGATCCGGCACGCGCTCGTGCACCTGGCGGGGCGCTGCCGTGGCGGGAAGGGACCGATGGGGGAGTGCCCGCTGTTGGAGGAGCTGGGGCGGATCGGTTGAACCACTTCCCGATGGCGCTCGGGACAGGTGGGCGAACGCGTCGGGGAGCGGCGATGTGGCCGTGAGCGATGTAGCGGCGATGTAGCGGCGACGTAGCGGCGGCCACTGCTTGCGCCGGGAAGATGATGCATCGTGCCGGTGCCGTCGTTCTCCCGGCGTGGAACGACAGCTGCAACGATGCCTGTCGCCGGCCGACCCAGCGCCGAGGCCGCCGCGAGCGACTTGCGCGAGCCGCCGTCGGTGGCGATCCTCCGCCCCGATGGTCCGATACTCGTCCAAACACGCAACGCAGCCGCCCTCCCTGCACATCGGCTCGCCGGACTCGGACTCGTCGCCCTGGCGGTGTCGAGCGGCCGCCAGTCCGCGTCCCGGGTCGCCTGGCTTCCGTCCCCGGAGTCCGGGCCGGCACGTGTCGGACGCCTCTCACTCACCGCGTCACTACCTCCGCGGCCGGGCCGGCGTCCGGATGGCTCAGGGCGCGCCGGCGTGACGCGCCGGTGGTCTGCCGCGCTCGGGGGGCTCGCCGCACTTCTGCTGCTGCTCGCCGCCGCCAGCGCACGACGCACGCACGAGCCGGCGCCCCCGGATCTCGTACTCATGGGTGGCCGTGTCTTCACCGGCGATCCGCGCCAGCCGTGGGCGGAAGCGGTGGCGATTCGCGGGGACAAGATCGCCGCAGTAGGCACGAGCGCGTCGGTCGGCGCCATGGCCGGAGCGCGCAGCCGGCGAATCGCGCTGGACGGGCGCGTCGTCGTGCCCGGCTTCAACGACGCCCACGTTCATCTCGGCGCTCCACTCCCCGGCGTGGCGTTCCAGACGAGTGACGTCCCCGTTCCCGATCCTCCGCTCGAGCAGGTCCTCGATTCGCTCGCGGCGCTCGTGCGTCGGACCCCTCCCGGGACGTGGCTCCGGACCGGGATCGACGCGGCGATCCTGGACGATCCGCGTGCCCGCCGCGCCGCGCTCGACTCCGTCGCACGCGCGCACCCTGTCTGGCTGGCTGCAAACACCGGGCATGGCGTCGTCGTGAACAGCGCGGGCCTCCGAGCGCTCGACATCAGCGATGACGCGCCGGATCCGGTCGGCGGCTTTTACGAGCGCGAGGGCGCACCGTACCCGGGGCGTGGCCAGGGGCGTCTCACCGGTTTGCTGCACGAGTACGCCGCCTGGAACGCGGCCCGCGCGCTGCGGTCGCGGCAGCCGGACAGCGTCCTCGTCGCCGCCTTCCGGCGACATGCGGCCCACGCCCTGCGCCACGGCATCACGTCGATCCAGAACATGGCGGACGCGCTCGCCCCGTTCCTCAACCTGCAGTTCGCGGTGACACATCCCGACAATCCGCGAGAAGGGCTCACGATGGAGCAGGCCGTGGCCGCGTACACGCGCGGCAGCGCGTACGCCGAGCACGCGGAGCGCGTGAAGGGCACGCTCGCGCTGGGGATGCTGGCAGACCTGGCCGTGCTCTCGCGCGACATCTTCGCTACGCCCCCGGCGGAGCTGCCCGGGACGACGAGCGTCCTGACCATCGTCGGCGGTGTGGTGGTGTACGACGCCCTCACGGGTCGGGCGAGGTCCGGCGGGGTGCGTTAGGCGTCCCCGCCGCCGCGCGCCGCATGTGGGTGCGCGATGCGTGGGAGCGCCCAGGTGGCGTGCTCGCGGACGAGCGGGTCCTCGGCGTCGCGCGCGCGTGTGAGCACGTCGACATCCTCCGGCGTGCCGGTGTTGCCCAGGGCGACGGCGGCGTTACGGGCGAGCCCGCGCAGCTTCGCTCGCTTCATCGGCGAGCCCTTGAAGGCGCGGCTGAATTCCTCTTGCGACATCGCCAGGATGCCCCGCGCCAGGGCCCGGGCGTCCTTCCCCGACAGCGGCTCGCGTGGCCGGTACGGTGAGTCGTGCGGTAGTGCCCGCGCGAACTTCACGTTCCATGGACACACCTCCTGGGAGATGTGCCGGTATACCCGTTTTGAGATCCCTCTCGCGACCGGGGCGCGAACCGTAAGAAAAGCAACGGATTAGGCCGATTGCTCCCCCTCACTTCTGAAGGGGGGGAGCGGCATGGCCAGGCCGCCTCTTGGAGTGGACAGCGGAGTCGGCCCCTCTCATTGACACAGCAACATTAGTTGATGTATCGTTCAGGCGTGACCACCGCGACTCGACCGTCCACCGATCTCGACCGCGCCGTGACGCTCTTCCACGCGCTGTCCGACGCCACGCGCCTCTCGATCCTCGAGATGCTGCGGGACGGGGAGCGGTGTGTGTGCGACCTGCAGGACGAGCTGGACGCAGCCCAGTCCCGCCTCTCGTTCCACCTGCGGGTGCTCCGCGAGGCCGGCCTCGTGACGGACCGGAAGGAGGGACGGTGGTCGTACTACAGCATCGTGCCGGAGGCCCTGGCCGAGGTCCATGACCTGGCGGTCGGGATGCAGCCCCGAACGGGCGCGCTGCCCATCCGGGCCGCGAAGTGTTGCGGGTGACCGGCAACGCCGATTTTTTTTGTCCCCGATACATCAACGTTTCTTGATACTCTGCCACTGACGAGGCTGACCATGAGCACCGATTCGCAGGCCCCGACGAAGGTCCCGACCACGCTGGAGGAGATCCGCGCGACGGTGCAGGCGCGCTACGGCGCGACGGCGAAGGCGGTCGCCGCGGGAGCGGGGGCCGCCTCGTGCTGCGGACCGGCGACCGAGTCCAGCGGCTGCTGCGGCTCGACGAGCGAGTCGTGGGATCCGATCACCGCCGACCTGTACGAGGCCGGCGAGACGGCGGGGCTCCCCGCCGAGGCGATCCTCGCCTCGCTTGGCTGCGGCAACCCCACGGCGCTCGCTGAGCTGCACGAAGGGGAGGTGGTCCTCGACCTCGGCTCCGGCGGCGGCATCGACGTCCTGCTCTCGGCCAAGCGCGTCGGCCCCACCGGCAAGGCGTACGGCCTCGACATGACCGACGAGATGCTCGCGCTCGCGCTCGAGAACAAGGCGAAGGCCGGCGCCACGAACGTCGAGTTCCTGAAGGGGCACATCGAGGCGATCCCGCTTCCATCCAATACCGTGGACGTGATCATCTCCAACTGCGTGATCAACCTCTCCGGCGACAAGCGCCAGGTATTGAAGGAGGCGTTCCGCGTCCTCAAGCCCGGCGGCCGCTTCGCGGTGAGTGACGTCATCACCCGCGCGGGGCTGCCCGAGGCGGTGACGGAGAACATGGCGCTGTGGACCGGCTGCGTCGCCGGTGCGCTCGAGGAGCAGGAGTTCACCGACCTGCTTACGGAAGTCGGCTTCGAGCACCCGAGCATCGAGCCGACCCGCGTCTACTCGCGCGATGATGCGTCTGCGCTGCTCGCGGGGACGGGACTCGACCCGGCACTCGCCGACGAAGTCGACGGGAAGGTCATGAGCGGCTTCGTGCGGGCGACGAAGCCGGGCGCGCCGGCACGCACGCAGAAACCGCTGCGCTCCCTCGCCTCACTTGGAACTGCTGCCGGTGGCGCGTGCTGCACGCCAGGCACTGACTGCTGCTGAACCAGGGCACCCTCTCATGACACCGAACATCATCTCCGACAGCGTGCCGCACCTCCGCGCGGCCGCGTCTGCGGACCTGCCCGCCGTGAGCGAACTCTTGACCGCGAGTAGCCTCCCGCTGGACGGCGTCGCAGAGGCGCTTCCGACCTTCGTCCTCGCCGAGGTGGATGGCGCCGTCATCGGCGTCGCGGGCCTTGAGGTGTGCTGCGACAACGCCTTGCTCCGCTCGGTCGCGGTGCGCCAGGAGTGGCGCTCGCACGGCGTCGGCCGTGCGCTGGTCACGCGCGTGATCTCGGACGCAGAGGCGCGCGGCATTCATGCACTCTACCTGCTGACGACGACGGCCGACCGGTACTTCCCGAGCTTCGGCTTCACGCAGATCACGCGAGACCAGGCCCCGGAAGACGTGCGCGCGACCGCGGAGTTCCGGAGCGCGTGCCCGGCGTCTGCCACCGTGATGGTGCGGGCGTGCAGGACCTCGACGGAGGCGGCGTGACACACGTGACCGCGGCGCCGCCACGCTACGACGGCTCGCCTGGGGAGGCGGAGGCGCCGGTCCTTCGCCGCCTCTCGACGCTCGACCGCTTACTCCCGCTCTGGATCTTCGCAGCGATGGGCCTCGGGTTGCTGCTCGGTCGCATCTATCCCGACCTCGGCACAGCGCTCGATCGCGTGCAGGTGGCCGGCGTCTCCGTACCCATCGCCGTCGGGCTCTTGTGGATGATGTATCCCGTGCTCGCGAAGGTGCGCTACGAGACCATCGGGCGGCATGCGCGCGACACGAAGCTCCTCGGCACCTCGCTCGTGCTCAACTGGGTCGTGGGTCCGCTCCTGATGCTCGGCCTCGCCTGGCTCTTCCTCCCGGACCTGCCGGAGTACCGGAACGGGCTCGTGCTGATCGGCCTCGCGCGCTGCATCGCGATGGTGCTGATCTGGAACTCCCTCGCCTGCGGGTCAGGGGAGCTGGCCGCGGTCCTCGTGGCGCTCAACTCCGTCTTCCAGATTCTCACCTACTCCGTGCTGGGCTGGCTCTTCCTCACGGTCGTTCCCGGCTGGCTCGGCGCCGATGCAGCGGCCCTCGACGTGTCGATGGGTGAGATCGCGCGGAGCGTGGGGATCTTCCTCGGCGTGCCGCTCGTCGCGGGCTACCTCACGCGGAAGGCCCTGGTCCGGTCGAAGGGACTCGCGTGGTACGAAGGCACCTTCATGCCGAAGTTCGGGCCGACCGCTCTCCTCGGGCTCCTCTACACCATCGTGCTGATGTTCGCGATGCAGGGGCATCGGATCCTCGAGCTGCCGCTCGACGTGCTCCGGATCGCCCTGCCGCTACTCGTCTACTTCGGCCTGATGTTCGGCTTCGCGTTCTGGTTCTCGCGGCGCCTGGGGTTCGACTACGAGAGCACCGCATCGCTCAGCTTCACCGCGGCGGGGAACAACTTCGAGCTGGCCATCGCCGTCGCCGTGGCGACCTTCGGCATTGGCTCCGGCGAGGCGCTCGCTGCCGTGGTGGGGCCTTTGATCGAGGTTCCCGCCCTCGTCGGGCTCGTCTATGCCTCGCTCTGGGCGCGCCGGCGGTTCTTCGCCGAGGACGCGGCTGCCAAGAGACCGGCGGTTGCACCAACCCTCACCCGCTAGGACCGCAATGCGCTACGCACTCATCTCCGACATCCACGGCAACATCGAGGCACTCGACGCCGTGCTCGCGGACATCGACCGCCGCGCCGATGTCGATGCGATTCACCACTTGGGGGACCTGGTCGGCTACTCGAGCAAGCCGAACGAGGTGGTGGCGCGGCTCCGCGAGCGCGGCATCGCCGGCATCGCGGGCAACTACGACTCGACGGTCGCGACGGGCTACAAGCACTGCGGCTGCAAGTCCGAGAGTCCGCGCCAGGAGGACCTGGCGCACGTGAGCTACGAGTACACGCGTCGGACCTGTACCCCCGAGACGAAGCACTGGCTCGGCGCCCTCCCGTTCTCCCTCGACCTCCGTCCCCTGGGCGGCCACGCCGCGGGGCCGCGGCTCGTGCTCGTGCACGGGACGCCGACGCTCAACACCGTGTATTGGACCGTGGACCGGAGCGACGACTTCTGTCGGAAGATGGCGGCGGTCGTCGGGCTCAAGGCGGGTGACGCCATCGCGTTCGGGCACACGCACAAGCCGTGGCATCGCGTCGTGGACGGGATCCACTTCATCAACACCGGCAGCGTGGGGCGCCCCAAGGACGGCGACTGGCGTGCCGGCTATGTGCGGCTCACGCTCGGCACGAACGAGCCTGCGGTCGAGTACGTGCGCGTCGAGTACGACATCGCGGCGACCGCTGCCGGCGTGCGCGCGGCCGGGTTGCCGGAGGACTTCATCGAGTTCCTCCAGACTGGCGGCAGGCCGAACGTGACTGCTCCACACGCGTGACAGCAGGTGGGCATGATCTGACGTCTCAGGTCTGGGACGTCGTGGTGATCGGCGGCGGTCAGGCAGGGCTCGCAACCGGCTTCTACCTGCGACGGAGCGGGTTGCGGTTCGTCATCCTCGACGAGCAGTCCGCGCCCGGCGGGGCGTGGCAGCGTGCGTGGCCGTCGCTCCGGCTGTTCTCCCCTGCCCAGTGGTCGTCGCTCCCGGGGTGGCTGATGCCGCGCGACCGGGATGCGGGCGCCGACGAGTACCCGACGCGCGACCAGACCATCGCGTACCTCGCCGAGTACGAGCGCCGCTACGCGCTGCCGGTCATACAGCCGGTGCGGGTCGAGGCCATTCGCAGGGCCGGCGAGGGGTTCGTACTCGAGACGTCGGCTGGCGCGGTACAGGCGCGCGCCGTGGTCAGTGCGACGGGGACCTGGGCAAGTCCCGTAGCGGTGGACGTGCCGGGCCGCGGCACATACCGTGGTCGGGTACTCCACAGCGCCGACTATCCGGGACGGGATGCCTTCATCGGGCAGCGCGTCGTCGTCGTGGGTGGCGGCAACTCGGGCGCACAGATCGCGGCGGAGCTGGCGGACTGCGCAGATGTCACGTGGGCGACCCGGGAACTGCCCACCTTCCTTCCCGAGTACGTGGACGGCCGGTACCTCTTCGAGCAGGCCACCGCGCGCTACAAGGCAATTCAGGAGGGCCGCACGCCCGACCCGCCCCGGAGCCTGGGTGACATCGTCATGGTGCCTCCTGTGCGAGCGGCGCTCGCGCGGGGCGTCCTCCACGCGGAGCCGATGTTCACGCGGTTCACGGCCGACGGGGTGGAGTGGCCTGATGGCCGGGCGGAGGCGGTGGACGCGGTGATCTTCGCGATCGGGTTCCGTCCCGCGCTCCGGCACCTCGCTCCGCTTGGTCTCGTTGACGCACGAGGACGCGTGGCGATGGCCTCCGACGGGGGAGGCACCCGCGTCGCCGACGCGATCCCGCTATGGCTCGTTGGCTACGGCGACTGGACGGGGTTCGCGTCAGCGACCTTGATCGGCGTGGGCCGCTCCGCGCGCGCGACGGTGGAGGAGATCATCCAGCTGCTGAACTCGAGATCCGCCTAGCGATCTGCGAGATCGCCCATGCGGCGTGCTCGCGCACGAGCGGCTCCTCGTCATCGAGCGCACGTGTGAGCACATCGACATCATCGCCACTGCCAACGTTGCCGAGCACCGCTGCCGCATTGCGCTTGAGCCCCCGCAGCTTCGCCCGCTTCATCGGCGACTTGCGGAACGCGGCGGAGAACTCCTCCTGCGACATCGCGAGCAGCTCGCGCGCGAGCGTTCTCGCATCGCGACCCCGCAGAACGTCACGCGGCTTGAACGGCGAATCCTCCGCCAGCTCCCGTGAGAACCGCACGTTCCACGGGCACACCTCCTGGGAGGTGTGCCGGTATAACCATTTCCGAATCCGCCTCGGGACGGGAGCGCGGACACTCGCCAAGCACAGGCGCAAGTAGTGGAGGCGCCTTCATTTGCCGTGAGTTGTCGTCGCTTCGTTTCACGCGCACAGGCCCCTCGGTCCGGGAACATTCCCATGGGCGGAGCGCGGCCGGCAGCTTCGCTACACGAGCCGATTCGCCGTCGACGGGCACCAGATGGCCGTAGGACCGGCGCATGTCATGGCCGCGCGCGCCGTCCCGGGACCGGACGCCGGAGAACTGCGCGTAGCTCGCGCAGCGGCACTCCGAAGCTGACGCACAAACGTTCAAACAGGTCGGGCCGGATCACGAGGTCGGCGCCCACGCATGCGGCCGGCTCGGCGAAGAGTGCCTCACCGTTGCGCACCCACCAGGTTCGAAGCGCGACCGCCGGGCTCTCTTGATCATCGCGCCAGACGAGCGGTCCGCCGAATTCAGGTGCCGCCACGTGCAGCAAGTCGACCAAGGCTGCAGGCGGCACCAGCACGTCCGTGTCGCCCAGCCAATCGGTGACACGGTCCAGCCCCACCAGGGGCCCCTCTGCCCGGGCCAGTGCGACCGACGCCCGTCCCCCTCCGAACTCTCCGTCTGGGGACCACCAGTCCTGGGCATCGCCGTCCACGAATGGCACGGCGCCGGGCGGCACCGCCCGGCCGAGCGGGACCGCTACGACCCCCGCGAGCACTGTGATCTCCTCGGTCGGCCGCCCGTACGGGGCATTGGGGTCCGGCAGGTATCGCCTCTCCAAGTACGCCAAGCGCGTCCAGCCGGCGTAATACGGGTCATCGTCGCCCAGCACCAGAGGAAGCGAGACGCCCTCGGTTACGGTCTCGGCGGCGGGCCAAGGCGGTCGCGGCGCCCGGCTCGCGGCCAAGCCTAGGTGCAGACGCACGTCGGGCAGTGCACGCCGCACCACGGCGTCCTCAAGCCCGAGTGCCCACTGCCCGGTGCTCCACAGGTGTGCGGACAGGCCGCACGACGCCTCGTGGAGCGCCACCTGAAAGAGTTCCACCTCCCACGGCACGATGGGCGTGCGCGGGTGCGCATCGCCGTCGCGCCCCTCGGCGAGCCGGTAGCGCGCATGCGCCCGCTCGCGGTGGTCGCCCTCGGTCAGCAAGGCATGCAGGCGTCGCACGACGCGGTCTGGCAGCGCTGGCCAGAGCGACTCCAGGTCGTCCAACACCCGCCCGGTATCGAGTGTCCTGAGAGCTCGGTGCCGTGCCGCGTCGATCGCCGGCAGCCCCGTCGTCCCGGTTGCGGCGCCGCCGGAACTCGGCTCGGCTGCCGCAGGCCGACCCGCCCGCTCGAGCAGCGCGGCCGCGAGACGTCGCGCGCCCCACAGGTCGCAGGCGGCGTAGCCGCGCAAGACCTCGTCGAGGGCGGTGGTGATCGGAAACGGCGCCGGCTCAGCGCGGACGAGCGCCTCCAACGCGAGCAGCACGGCGGTTACCGGCGTGTTCCGTCCGAGCCACCAGCGCATCGGCGCGGCGACCGCGTCGGGGCGGCGCGCGATCGCATCGACGACGCCGGTGAGCGCCTGCACCTTCTGCGCGAGCCGCGGGTCCCCGAGGCGGGCGAGCAGCACCGCCATCAGCGCCTCGTCGACGGACCAGCCGTCATCCGGCCAATCGGGCTCCCGCTCGTCTCGTAGCGGCGCGAACCACCCCTGCGCCGGGACGAGCGGGAGCCGGTGCCGAATGACCGCTAACGCCTCGCGCCACGCCGCCTCCGCCGTCTCGGGTTCACCCCACGCAGCGAGGCGCTCCACGAGGTGCCGCGTGATCCCGCTGCTGTACGTGCTCTCGCGGAGGGCGTACGCCACCTCGTCCGCGATGACCTGACGCGCCAGATCCGGGTCGAGCGTGATGGCGCGGTCGATCAGATAGCCGTGGGTCGTATCGCCGAGGCGGTGCCACCCGTTGCCACCGCGCGTAGCCGTGAAGGCGAGGGCGTATGCGATCGCCGCCGGCCCCGGATAGCCGCCTGCATCCAAGGCATCCGCCAGCGTCCCGAGCGGATGCACCTGGCTCGACCCCCAAGCCCCTGCGTCCCGGGCGAAGAAGCGGAGTAGCCGCCCGACGTCGTCCTCCCGTCCGTCGTCGACGAGCTGCCCGAGTCGATAGCCGAGGGAGAGCGCCACGTGCTCCGCACCCCCGGGCTCGTCCCAGCGACGTGAGGCCGCCGCCCGTCGGAGTCCCGCGAGCAGGTCGACCAGGGTGGGGTTCGGGACGAACGGCGGCTCGCGGAGGCCCAGCGCGCGGTCTACCTCGTCCGGTCGAAAGCGCCTCGACCCGTGCCCCGTGGGCGAGGAGAGTCCGCTAGGGGGCCCCGACGCAGCGGACATGCCGGCGGCCGCGCTGTCGCGCGCGATGCGCGGGACGGAGAGCCCGTGTTCTTCCGCGACGGCAACGACGCGGGCCGCCGCAGTGGTGGCGTCGCGCCGCCCGTCCCCCGTCACCTCGGCGGCCACTCGCCGGAGCGCCCGAACCGCTCGCGGACGATCCGTATGGAGCAGGCCGAGGACCGGTGCCAAGCGGGCGTCGATGCGCTCGAGCGCGTCGTGGTCGTCCGCCTCGAAACGCAGCGTCGCGAGCACGGCGTCCACGAGCCCGGGGTCTCCCGCCCCTCTGGCGGCCGCGGCGGCGTGTTGCACCGCCAGTGCGTTGACCCAGCCGCTCGGGTCGTCCTCCTCCACGAGTGTGCGGGCGAGGACCGCGAGGCCCGCCGGTATCCGCGCCGCCAGCACGCCGCGGAGCCACGTATTGGGCGCGTGGTTGGTCGAGCGGCCGTCAGTGTGCGCGACGACGGCGTGTACGAGCGGCTGCGTGTCCGCGAGGGCGCGGAGCGCGCGCTCGGGCGAGTGCGCGAGAAGGGCGGATGCGCCTTCGATGATGTCGTAGATGGTCACGTCCTTCCGCCATCCGTACGCGCCGAGGTACACCGCGCCGCGCGCCCACGCCTCGCGCGCGCCGGCCACATCGCCCGCCGCGTGCCGCGCGCGCGCCAAGCGCATCGCGTACTCCGCATGGGTCGGGTAGTAGGTGCCGTTCGCCTCGAGGGCTGCCACCAGGCGCTCGATTGTCGCCCGCACGTGGGCACCCCCGACGGGATCTGCCGCGTGCGGAAGCAGCACCTCGAGCACGGTGCCCGTGGAGAGCGGCCCACCATCCTCCCGGTCCATGCGCGTGGACGTCTCACCGGCGGCGAGGGCCAGCGCTGTCAGAGCGTCTCGCCACTCGGCGTCCGTGCACAGGAGCCGAAGCCCCCGCGCGATGCTCTCCTGGATGACCAAGCGGATGGCCCAGAGGTCGCACGCCCGAGGCTGCCCGCGGAAGGGGTGGACGTCACGTGTGAGCTCTGCGAAGGCGCCGCTGACGTCGGCGGCCTGCCCGGCGTAACGCGCGGCCTCCGCCCGCGAGAGACCCAAGACGAAGCGGAGCCAGCAGCGATACCAGCCGACCCCTGTGACGCGCCGCCACTCTGCCTCGAGGGTCGCCGGCCCGCCCGCAGGGTCGGCGGCGGCGAGACGGACGGCGGCGACCCAAGCGCGGACGCCGGCCGCGTCGTGCAGGTGGACGTCGGGGCCGACGGCGATCGGGAGCGCAGCCGGATCGACCGCCGCGCCAGGGTGGGGTGACCACACGGGGGGCTGGCCGGGGTCCGGCTCGCCGGCGCTGTACGCCACACACGCCGCCGCCAGCGCTGGGGTGTCCGCGTCTGGGAACGCGCGGCCGGCCGCCGCGCGCGCTGCCGCGTCGTCGCCGGCGCGCGCGAGTTCGTCCGCGAGGCCAAGGCGGAGCACAGCCGCGGCCCGCCGGCTCAGGCGCGGGCCGCCGGGGCGAGTCGGATCTGCGCGTTGTGCCATCCGCTCGACCAGCTCCGGGCCCAGCATCCGCGCCATGCGGGCCGCCAGTTGCCGGACGAAGAGCGGCTTGAAGCGGTCGCCGACCTCCGCGAGGTAGGTGAGCAGCCGCCGGGCGACCCCACGCCACTCGCCGAGCCGGATGCGCCCGTGCACCGCGGCGAGGTCAATGGCCTCCGTCGAGGTGAGGCTCCCCTCGGAGTCCGACAAGCCAGACGGGTTTGCGTTCCCGCGCGCGCCCGCGTCGTACAGCGCGAGGTATTCCTGCCACGGTGCGATCCCGCCCGCGTCGTCGACGAGCGCGCAGGCGTAGAGCCCGTCGGACGCGGACTGCGTGGGTCGGCCGTCGAACAGGAGGCGCTCGGCCAGGGCGGTGGGGCCGAAGAGCGTCAGGTAGGTGGCCCAGTAGTCGCGCCAGTCGTTCTGGGACTCGTCGAAGCAGGTGTACGCGGCGCGGTGCAGCTCGACGCAGCGCACGAGCGCCGGCCAGTCGCGGCGCTCGGCCGCCACGTCGGCGGCGAGGGCGAGGTTCCGCTGGACGGCGTCGGCCGCATGCGCCTGGGCGACGCTGTCGGAGACGAATGCCGCGTCGACGCGCACCAGGATCTCGGCGCCCCGGTCGGCGCGGCGGAGCGCCGGCAGGAGGAAGCGGTACGCTTTCGCGTCGGCATAGAACCCACGCGCGGTGAGCCAGTCGATCACCGGGCGGAGCGCGTCGGCTGGGGACCGGCCCTGCCGCGCGAGCTCCTGCGTCATGAAACGGCGGAAGCTCTCATGGAAGATGCGGAAGCCGCCCTGGCCGGTCGCCACCGTCAGGATCGACGCGAGCTGTGCGAGCGCCGGCGGTAGCCAAGCCCCGACGAAGGCCGGCACCATCTCGCGGAGCTCGGATTCGGTGACGGAGAAATCGATGACGCCGAGCAGATCGGCGATGACCTGCGCCTGCGCGCTCGCGCTGCGGTAAAGGTGCGCGTAGTAGACGGCCACGTCGCCGCCGGTCGCGGGCGCTGCGTCGAGCCACTCGTCCGGGGACGCGATGGTGCCGTCCTGCAGGCCCGCCACCAGCCCGCGTGCGAGGTAGTGCGCGTACAGGGGGAGCCCGTCGGCCCGCTCGGCGAGGGCGCTGCGGACACGCGCCATGTCGCCGGCCGACGTGACGCCGACCGCGGAGAGGGCGCGCGTCAGTCCTTGGCGGTCTGCCAGCGCCGCCAAGTCGGCCGGCAGCCACGGCGGCACCGTCCGCTCGAGCAGCGCAGTGCCCCACCGCTCGCGGAGCGGCTCGAGGTGACGCCCGGGCTGCGAGCCGATCACGAGCGCCACGCCCGGCGGCACTTGCGCCGTCGCCAGGCGCTCGACGATGTCGGTCTCGGCGTCCCCGAGACGACGGGTGTCGCTTCGCACGCGCGCGATGTGATCGATACCGTCGACGATCAGCACCACCGGGCGCCCGGTCGCCGCCGCGCGCGCCAGAGTCGCCTCGAGCTCGCCGAGGCCCGCGGCATATCGGGCGCCGCCGGCGCCATGGAGCGACGGGTCGGCGTCGAGCAACTCCCCGAGCAGGTTGCCGAAGAACACGTCTGTGGTCACCCGCCGCTCGACGAGCGCGTCTCCGGGCTCGAGGTAGCAGTAGTGCCGTGCGACGATGGCGCCGGCCGCAGTCAGCTCCTCGGCGAGCCGGGTCAGTTCCCACGACTTCCCGGCGCCCGGGGGTGCGATGACGAGCTGGTGGCCGCCGGCGAGCGCCGTGGTTCGTAGGGCCTGCCGGAACGTCGGCCGGTCGTGGAACAGCGCGGCGTCGAGGGGGAACGCCTGCGCCACGCGGCCGAAGTCCACACGGATCTCCAGCTCCCGCTCGACGTCGCTCGGCGTAAGCGACCCTTCCTGCGTGCGAGCAATCGTGGCGAGCGCGATGGCGAGCGCCGCAACGTCCGAGGGCGCGCGGCCGTGGTTTGGGTAGCGACCGATGCCTACCCGTTCGGCGAGCTCTTCGACGAGTGCGCGCTCGAACGGGCCCGGCGCGGTTAGTTCCGTCGACGCGACGGGGAGGGCCAGTTCGATGATGAATCGCTGGCAGAAGTCGAGCAGTTCGGCGCGGGTGATCGGCGCGACCGGCGCCGCGCCACCGGCGGTGCCCGCATCGGCGCTCGCTGCGGTACCCGAGGCTGTGGGCGGGGTGAGCGGCGCCCAGATCGGGCTCGCTCCTGTTGGCCAGATCAGCTCGGCCTTGAGCCGGAAGCAGCGGATGGGCCAGCCGACTAGCGTAGGCGGGGCCGTAATCGGTTCGAGCAGCGCCGCGAGCGGATCGCCCGCGTCGGGCGGCGCCCACGTGGCGCACAGCCGGTACTCGTCGGCCGGCGAATCGCCGGCCCGAGTGTGCGTGCGCACCAGCCGGTCGATGCGGAGGCTTGAGGCGGTCGCCGTGAAGTCCTGCGCGCTCAGCGGCCGCGCCGCGTCCTGGCTCGACTTGAACTGTCGTCGGACGCGCCGGCCCGCGGCGCGCACCTCCAGGTCGTCGAGGCGATCGTCGTCCACGACCTTCCGGTCGACGATCACCGCATCGTAGCGCTCGACCATCGCGCGGACGAGCATGTACGCGGTCGCGATGTCCTGGTACCAGTACCCACGGTGTGCCGGCTGGAGGTTGCCCCGACGCAGACTCATGGTGAAAAGAATGGGCAGTGTGTCTGGCGATGGGGAGGCACCCTGACGTCGACGATCGCGACGGGGCGCTTGCCGGCGAGGCTCGCGCGTGGGGGAGGCTCGGACGGGGGCCGGGTGGCCGTGCGTCCCGCAAACGTGCCTCCGGTGCCGACCATATCACCTAGTGGCTTGCTTTGGGAAGGCCGGGCGGCGCATTGCATCTCGTTGAGTGGCCACCGGTTGCAGATTTGGTCTGGCGTTTCCTCGCCCCGTAGTAGACTATCCTCCGCGTACCCAGTCCGGTCAGGCTGACCTCTCTCCAGTCCCCCCTGCATGCCGCACCTTCACGAGAAGCTGGCCAGCGCAGTCGCCGCATGGCGCCAAGCCGGCTACCCGTGCGCTGACTACCCCGCCATCGGAGAGCTCTTTGACTGGGCCCGCGAACCCGGCACCGGCCAGCTCAGGTTCCTTCGGACCCCGCAGCTCCGGGCCCTCGAGACTTACTGGTACCTCCGCCTGATCGAGAAGACGCCGCACGTGTTCGAGCTGTACCAGCGGCTCTACACCAAGAGCTCCGAGTTGCGTGCAGCCCTCGGGCTGACCGCGAGTGAGATCCGGGATCTGGTTGAGGACGAGGGCATGCCGGCGCTCTGGGATCGCATCCGGATCGACGATCAGTTCGTCCGCGATTTCAAGCTCGAGTCGGTTCGCGAGACGCTCACGCTCGGCTACCCCAGCTACATCCTGGCGCTCGCCATGGGGGCCGGCAAAACGATCCTCATCGGGACCATCGTCGCCACGGAGTTCGCCATGGCGATGGAGTACCCCGACGGCCCGTTCGTCCAGAACGCGCTGGTGTTCGCCCCCGGCAAAACGATCATCGAGTCGCTGCGCGAGCTGGTCGAGATCCCGTACGAGCGCGTCCTGCCGCCGCGGATGTACAGCCCCTTCGCGGCGACGATCAAGCTGACTTTCACCCGCGACGGGGAGAAAGACCTTCCTGTCATCCGGAAGTCGCTCTTCAACGTCATCGTCACCAACACCGAGAAGATCCGGATTCAGAAGGAGACGGTCCGGAAGAGCGACATCGGGAGTCTTTTCGCCCCGGGGCGCGAGGATGAGGCGCGCGCCGAGGTCGCGAACCTGCGCCTGCAGGCGATTGCTAGTCTCCCCCACCTCGCCATCTTCTCCGACGAGGCGCACCACACCTATGGCCAATCGCTCGACGCGGAGCTCAAGAAGGTCCGCAAGACGGTCGACTACCTGGCCGCGCAGACCAACGTCTACGCCGTGGTCAACACAACCGGAACGCCGTACTTCGAACGTCAGCCGCTGCGCGACGTGGTGATCTGGTACGGGCTTGCCGAGGGGATTCGCGACGGCATCCTCAAGGACGTCGCCGGCAACATCCTCTCCTATGAGTTCGATGGAGACGCCAGCGCGTACGTGCGCGAGGTCGTCACCGACTTCTTCCGAGAGTACGGCGACACCACCCTGCCCAACGGCGCGCCCGCGAAGCTGGCGATCTACTTCCCCCAGAAGGATGACCTGCAGGAGCTTCGGCCCGTGGTGGACGAGGCGATGGTAGCGGCCGGAATCCCGGTGGCGCTCGCACTGGAGAACACTTCGGACGCATCGGCCGCGGAGGTCGATGCGTTCAACCGGCTCAACGACCCGTCGGCCCCGCATCGGGTGATCCTGCTGGTCAACAAGGGGACCGAGGGGTGGAACTGCCCGAGTCTGTTCGCCTGCGCGCTCGCTCGGAAGCTCCGCACCTCGAACAATTTCGTCCTGCAGGCGGCGACCCGCTGCCTGCGCCAGGTCCCGGGGAACGGGAAGCCCGCGCGCATCTACCTGTCGAACGACAACCGCGCGATCCTCGACAGGCAGCTCCAGGAGACCTTCGGGGAGTCGCTCCAGGACCTGGACCACACGGCACGCGAGACGCGGCGGGCGCGCATCGTCCTACGGAAGCTCGATCTGCCGCCCCTCGTTGTGACACAGACGCTGCGCCGGATCGAGCGCGCGCCGGAGATGGACCGTGGGCCGCTGGTCCTGCAGCGGCCCAAATCGGCCGCCGGGGCGAAGCTGCTCCGGGCAGAGCTCACGATCGCGGACCAGGAGTCCAGCTTCACTGTCCTGCATCAGCTGGGCGAGACAGTGACCATCGAGACGCCTCCGGAGGGACTCGACGCCTACGGCGCCGCGGTGGCATTGGCGGGACGGTACCGGCTCGACACGTGGACCGTCTATGACGAGGTCAGGCGCCTCTATGCGGCTGACGACATCCCCGATGCTCACCTGGAGGTATTGGGCCGCCAGATCGAGGCGTGGCAGGGAGCGTACGCCGTCACGGAGGAGAAGGTTGACGTCGCGCTTGCGCTCGTGCGTCCCGAGGGGTTCCAACTCGAGCGAGACGCGAGCGGGGCCGACGTCTACACCGCGGAGATCGTCTACCCGAAGGAGCGCGAGCATCTGCTGCTCTCCTGGGAAGCCATGCAGGACCGCAATCCGCGCGATCTTGGCTTCCACTACAGCCCGTACGATTTCGACTCGAACACGGAACTCAACTTCTTCGAGCAGCTCCTGCGCGAGCTGAAAGTCGGTCACGATGAGGTGGAGGACGTGTTCTTCACCGGAGCGCTGACCGACCCTGCCAAGACAGACTTCTACGTCGAGTACAAGGACGACAAGGGGAAATGGCGCCGCTACACGCCGGACTTTGTGATACGGAAGAAGCCGGACCAGGGGGCGAAGCCCGGGTCAGGTCGCGTGCTCATCGTCGAGGTGAAGAGCAGCCAGTTCCAGGCGACGGTGGAGCACGAGATGGAGGTCGGTGATGCGAAGAGCCCCGAGGGGAGGAAGGCGCTCGCCGTAAAGCGCTGGGAGCAGCTCAACCCGGAGCGGCTCCGCTACGAGATCATCTTCGACAGGAACGGCGTGATCCCGACCGACGAGGTCGCGGGCATCGCTCGGTTCGCAGAGGACGGACGTGAGTAAGAGGGCGAACGGACGGGGCGCGGGTGCGCCCAAGAAGGCTGCCACCGCCAAGAGCGGAGCGAGAACGAATGCGACAACGCCCAAGCGGCAGGCGAAGAGCACGACGTCGGCGACCGAGGGCGCGGCAGCATCATCGGCGCCGAACGCTCCTACGGTGCCGTCACCAGTCGAGGTGAAGATCACCGCGGCGAAGGGCCGACCAATGCTCACATGGGTCGGCAAGCGCCCGCTCCGGCACCTGAAGGCATTCCCGGCGCAGCAGGTCGAGGCGTTCGAGCCCACCGGCGCCGCAGCCCTTGCCGCGTCGGCGGACTGGCCTGCAGCCTACCCTCACGGAGGCCTTCTCTTCCACGGTGATAACAAGGAGGTCCTCGCGCATCTCCTGGCGAGCGGCTTCCGCGGGAAGGTAAACCTCATCTACATCGACCCCCCGTTCGACTCGGGTGCCGACTACGTGCGGAAGGTGTCACTCAGAGGGGCCACGGGCACCGCACGGCTCAATGGCGAAGGCTACACTCTCGGGGAGCAGATCCAATACACCGACATCTGGGCGAACGACAACTACCTGCAGTTCATGTACGAGCGGCTGTTGCTCCTGCGTGAGTTGCTCGCAGGGAACGGGTCGATCTATGTGCACATCGACGCGCGCAAGGTGCACCACCTGCGTTTCCTCCTCGACGAGGTGTTCGGGCCCGATGCGTTCAGAAACCAGGTTTCCTGGAAGCGAACGACCGCTCACGCTGGTGCCCACCAGTTTGGTGCGGTCACGGACTATCTGCTTTTCTACTCGCTCGATCCCAAGCAGGGCCGGTGGAATCAGCAATACCAGGAGATGACGGAGACGCATCGCACCCGCCACTACCGCCATCGAGATGAACAGGGCACGTATGCTCTTGGCGAGCTGACGGCGCCGGGGCTGCGCCGGGGCCCTTCCGGCGAGGCATGGCGCGGGTTCAATCCGTCCGCGCTCGGGCGACACTGGGCCAAGGTCCCCACGGCGCTGGACCGCCTCGACGCCGAGGGGAAGATCTACTGGCCCGCGCGCGAAGGCGCATGGCCGCGACTCAAGCGATACGAGGCCGAAACGCAAGGCCGTGCCTGCACCGACTTCTGGGATGACGTCGATCCCATCAACATGGTCGGATCAGAGCGCGAGGACTACCCGACGCAGAAGCCCGAAGCGCTCATCGAGCGTGTCGTCCTCGCATCCTCTAACCCAGGCGACATCGTCTTGGACTGCTTCATCGGTTCAGGCACCGCCGCGGCCGTCGCGCAGAAGCTCGGGCGCCGTTGGATCGGATGCGACATCAACAAGGGTGCGATCCAGACCACGGCCAGGCGGCTGCAGGATGTGATCGAAGAGCAAGCGTCCACCCAGGCGGGCCTCGGGCTGGATGGCGATCGCCCTGCCCCGGCGCAGCTCTCGTTCTCTACCTGGCGCGTCAACGACTATGACCTACAGGTGCAGCACAACGAGGCCGTCAACCTCGCCGCCGACTACCTGGGTCTGCTGCGCTCGCGCACCGATGGGTACTTCGATGGCATACTCGGCACCTCGCTGGTCAAGATCGTTCCCTTCGGTCGGCCGCTCACGCCGCTCGACCTAGAGGAATTGCGGCGAGAGCTCGACGCGCGTCCGCAGGAGGACCGCCCGGTCACAATGGTCTGCCTTGGCATGGAGCTCGGCGCTCGGGCATGGGTCGACGAATGGAACGCGCTACGCCGCGGCGCCGACGCCGTGAACAAGATCCGCGTGATCGAGCTTCGCACAGACCCGAAGTACGGCGGGTTCCTCAAACACGAGCCTGCGAAAGCGAAGATCCGTGTGCGCCGGCGCGGCGGCCGGATCGAGGTCGAGGTGGTGGACTTTGTCTCCCCCTCGATCGTGCAGCGCCTGCAGCAGCAGGCGGGTGTGCTGGCGCCGCGCATCGAGGACTGGCGCGCGATGGTCGACGGCGTGATGATCGACCCCGCATTCGACGGTCAGGTGTTCAACGTTGCGCTCACCGACGTTCCCGAGGGCAAGGTGGACCTGGTAGAGGGCCGGTACGAGCTCCCCGCCCCCGCGGGCAAGACGACCGTCGCGGTGAAGGTCATAGACATGCTGGGGGAGGAAGTTCTCTTTACCTGTGAGGTCTGACGATCCGGCGGTGCGCGAGCCCGCCATCTCAAGCGAACAGTCCGAGGAACAGGAAGCGCGGGTCCTGCCGCTTACCGCAGCCGAGTGTGATGGCTTGGTTGCGGCTTTGGAGCAGTCCGCCGTTGAGCCTCGAGTCGTGCACGCACGCTTACTCGCCGCAATACGCGGCGGTCGCCACTGGCACACTCCCGAGTGGATCGCGTTGCGTCGATCGCGAATCCAGGCCACGTGCGAGCAGTGCGGCACTTCCGAGGCGCCGTTCACGCTCCAGCATCTCTGGCAACCTGCGTCAGTGCAGGATTTGCTGCGGGAGCTTCGCGCCGAACACCGACGAATGCTGTACGAAGAGTTCGCCAGTGAGCACACGGCTGAACCCGAGTATAGCGATCGTCTCGGCCCGGACGGGGATCTCCGCCCCGGCTGTCCGAGGTGTGGCGGCTGGAATCTTCGGGAGCGTAAGGGCACCGGGCGCAGCGCCGGGAGGCCACGCTACTTCTGCGCATCTCCACGCAACCACCGGCAGTGTCAGTTCGAGTTCGACAACCCGGTCCTTGTTCAGCCGCTCCGAGTCGAAAGCGGGCAATTCGCTCTTCGGCAAGCGTTCGCCAGGGTGTACGAGCCGATCTACCAGGCAACGAATGACTGGCTGTATCGCCTCGCGGTGAAGCGCGCCGTCGAGGAGTTCGCCCTGTATATGTCAGGCGATGGCACCGCCACGTTCTGCAAGACCTGCGCGTTCAACTGGGACAAGCTCGGCGTGCGTCTCTGCGTCGAGTGTCGCGACGCGTGGCACCCCTTGGACGAGCAACAGTGCAACGCTTGTAGGACTGGCGGGACGTGGGTCTTGTGCAAGGAATGCCAAGAGGCGCGCCACCTGGATCGCTATTCGATGTGCTACGCCTGCAACCAACGAGGCAGTGAGAACGACGTTGTAGGATAGTGCCGTCGATCTGTCGGCGCGGCAGAAGAGCGCCGGTTGATCACCCGGGCTGGCACCGACTGGTCAAAAACGTCCGAAAAGGTTGAATCAGAGGCCCGGAGGCCGTTGGCGCTGGCCGTGTCCGGACTTTTGGATCGTCTTGCCCACCATGTCGACGTCGGGCGCCAGGAGCGCCGCGTAACGCTCCCGGGCCAGCCACACACGGCGTACGGCAGCGGAATGCCACTGCCCGCCGCGCTTCGCGCGATGTCCTTCCATCGTGAGGATGCGAGCGACATGCGTGAAGGGCAGGTCGTTCGAGCACAGATCGAGTAGGCGTCGCACGGTTGGGAGCTCCGCCTCATTCGGCGTCATCGGGGCGCCCGGACTCGCGGTCCGAAACCCGATCGGCGTCGCGCCGAGTCGATCGCCGCGTGCACGCTTGTGGGCGAGAGCGAGACGGGTGCGTTCGCGCACGTTCCCCAGTTCCAGCTCGGCGCAGGCGGCCATGACGGCGAGGAAGAACCTGCCCATGGCGCTTCGGGTCTCCAGGGTCTGGCCTCCAAGGTCAACTAGATGGAGTGCCACGCCGCTACGGGTCCAGGTTTCCACGGTGCGCATGCAGTCCACGGCGTCGCGGAAGCAGCGGTCCAGCTTGAGCGCTACGACATGGGCGTGCTCACCGCGATGGATCGCCTCGAGCAGGCGAGCGCCTTCAGGACGCAGCGACAGTGGCGTTCCGCCGCTCACTCCCTCGTCCCGGTAAACCGCGCTGACCTCCAGCCCCGCGGCGCGGGCGTACGCTTCTGCCCGCGCAAGCTGAGCAGCCAGTGACACGCCTTCGAGCGCTTGTTCCGACGTGGAGACGCGAATGTAGATCCCGGCGCGGGCCTCGGCGACCGCCGTGGTGGTCGGCGCGCCTTTCCTGCGACGAGTGACGGTACGCCGGGCCATGAACCGCTCCGAGGTGGGGCCACAGCATACGTGCCCCGCTCCGGTTCCCGGATCAACGCGGGGTGCGGACGCTGCGCGTCAGCTCCGATGTCTTGTCGCACCGCGCGGGCGAGGTTCGCCGCGGCGACCCTCCGTGTCGACAGGATAGTTGTGCAGGGACACCGACGACAAGCGTGGGAGGCCCGCCCCGCGTGGAACCGGGTTCGTGTCCCGCATTGCCGTCGCAGTGGCCTTGCCGCGGGCAGTCGAGGACTGCCAGCCTGCATTGGGCCGACGTGCATCACGCGGTGCTCGCCCCGATGGCGGCGAGCTTCCCCCTCTGCCGTACTCCAATATGTGCCCCCCTGACCCCAAGGCCCCGGGCGTCCCGCTGTCGCTGAGTCTCACCCCGGTAAGCGATGACCGCTCGCTCGACCAGCTGCTCCTCTTCCTCGGGGGCTCTACTCAGGAGAACTGCAACCACCGGGAAAACACCGACGCTGCGACCCAGAGCAACAGCGAGGCGCGTGCTGCGCTGCGGGAGAGCCTGCGCGGGGTGACCACCCGTGCGTCCTCCAAGTGCGGGCGTGTGGGGGCGATGGGCAAGGTGGCGGAGATCTGGGTGGAAGAGGACCAGCAGGGGGCCCGGACGGCCCGGACGAAAGGCCCCTTGTTCTGCCGCAGCCCGCATGCTTGCCCCGTGTGCACCCCGCGGCTGCGCGCCAAGGCGGCGAAGAAGCTGCGCCGCGCTGTGTCTGCGGCGCGAGCGCGGGGTCTCCTCGTGTTCATGCTGACCTTGACGCTCCGCCATTCAGCCGATGATCGCCTCGACTTCCTGATCCGGCTCCTCACGCGCGCGTGGCGGTTCCTCAACGGGGGAGCTGATTGGCGGCCCCTCCGCGGTAAAGGTGGTCTCGTGGGATCCGTGCGTGCGCTGGACATCACCCATGGAGGGGCCGGATGGCACCCTCATCTCCACGTCCTGCTCGTGGTGCAGCCGGATGCGCCGAAGTCCAAGTTCGGCACGGATGCGTCGCTCGCGTGCACGGCCACGGCGATCAGCGAGGCGTGGGTCAGGTCCCTCAAGCACGCGCTCGTGGACCTCGATTTGGAACCGGCGGAGTGGCCGCGGTACCTGCCACAGCCAACTCACGGAGTCTCGCTAGAGGTGGCGGCCGGCACGGGGGACTACCTCGTGAAGTCGGCCGAGGCGCGCGCGGGAGGCGGCGCAGGCGGCCGGACGGTGTGGGACATCATGGAGAGCGCGGCCGCGGGAGATGAGCGCGACCGGGAGCTTTGGAAGGATTACTCGCAGGCGATCCTGAGACAGCGACTGCTCCCCGGCTTCGATCGCCTTCAGAAGGTACTGGGCATCTTCGACGAGAAAGACAAGCAGGAACCACGCGAACAAGACCCGGGCCCTGGGGCCCACGTCGCCGACATCCCGAAGAAGATCTACAACAAGCTGGAGGCCCGGGCCGGAGCGATACGCCGACTGGAACGTGGCGCTGTGGAGGGCGGCCTCCAAGGCGTGGCGACGGCGGTCGTCCGCGAACTGCATCCCGAGTTGGTGGCGCCCTCCGACGCGTTCTGGTCACGGGTGCGGGTCTACATGGAGGAATTCCGGCCGACCCCTGTCCCCTTTGCCCGTGACGTGCGTTGCGATGTCTCGCAGGCGAGGGATCCCCGGGGGCGCGGTGCTACTGGCTCGGATCCGGATGGTCAGGCGCCGATAGAGGCTCATGAGGACCCCTCGATGCAGACGGCGGGCAACAACTCGGGAAGGTCTCGGCAGGCACGGATCGCGCTCGGCCTCTACCGGCGGCGCGCGGGTCGTCGCTCGGCCCAAGGGGCTCAGGCTCCTGGCTTTTCCGAGCCCGGTGTGTCGGCCGCTCATCGCCGCCGCGTCCGCTGGACCCGGCTCCGCAAAATGGTCGTCCTCGGTCGCCGTCAGCGTCAGCGTCAGCACCTAGGGCCCCACGCGTGCGCGAGCTCGATGGTCCCGGGCGCTCACACCGGAGCGTCGGACCGTGGTGCCGTTCGCAGGCAGACCTCGTACAGGTATGCGGCTGCTCGGGAGCGACTGCCGTGAGCGCCAGCGACAATCGCGCCGACTCGCGGACTATGGGGAGAACCGCCGCCGGTCGAGACCGTGCCGGCGACTTCTCGCGGTTCCGCCTCCCGGTGCTCATGTGGGTGGCGGCCCAGCGCGCCGTGACAGTGCGCCAAGTGCTCTTCAGGTTCTGGATTCTGGATGGGCGTGCGGGCAGCCACGGCTTCCGGGTGATCCGCCAGTTGATCGCCGAGGGCCTGATCGAGAGTGCGCCGCTTTACCCGATCCTGGGGCGGGCCTCAGTTCAGTTTCTCACGCCCACGAGAGCCGGGTGGCGCGAGCTCGGCCAGCCGCCTCGAGGCCGGGTGGTCGCACGGTTGGAGGACGTTCTCCAGTTCTCCCAACTCTGCCTTGTCCGAGAAGCCGCGGGGTGGACCATTGAGCCCCCGGCGCAGGCGTGGCCCCTGATCCGCCGGCGAGCTTTGGATGTGCTGCGGCTCAAGCCACGTGGCGACGAGATGGCGCAGGAGGCCAGACGGTGGGTTGAACGGATGAGACACCCCATGGTCCTGGGACCATGGTGTCTCCACCACCGGAGTAATGGCGAGGTGAGGCTGATCGTGAACGTCCGCTCCTTGGCCGAACTAGCCCGGACGTGCAATGCCCTCGTCCCGGTAAGACTCGTGAACGAGGCCATGCCCTTCGAGCTGGAGCTCACTGGCGCCAACCCTGACCAGCTGGAGTCTGTGCGGAAGCAGATCGCCAAGGCGTTCGCCCCTAGGACCCCCCGGGCGGCTCGCCGGGCCATGATGGGTCGTGGCCTGCCGCATCTGGATCTCGTCGCGCACGCGACGCCGGATTTCCGGAGTCTCCCACACCCAACGACCGCGAAGATCCCACCCTGTAGCGTGTACGAGGAGCACCGAGTCGAGTCCCCCCTGACATTGCGGACGGCTGCCCCTTGGATGGCTACACGCGCCGGCGGTGTCGTGTAGCGCGCCTGTGAACCTCAAGGGAGTTGCACGAATGCAGCTCAGCAGATCGGCGGTGATCTTCCCGTCGTCATTGGGGTGCGGCATGTCGAACCCGAGCAACGAGTTAGCGACTCGCACAGACGGCGCCCGGAAGGATCCTCGCCTCACCCACAGCGCCGACGGCCGTCGAGCTGGCGCTGAGAAAAACTGCCACAGACTACGTGTCCGCCAGCCGATCGCGCTTCGTCGCGTAGCCTGCAGCATGGCTCCGACCCCCCGAGTCCACGACCCCGGCTTCCCGACCCCGACCGCCGACGAGCGCGTGCTCGAAAGGCGGTACTACGAGAGCGGCGCCCTTCAGTACGAGCGCGCGACGCTGCGCCAGTTGCCACCCCCGGCGCTGCCGCCACCGCCGGTCCCCGCGGAACCGTTGTGGATGGAGGCGATGGTCTGGGTGCTCGGCTCGTTCGGGCGGGGGCTTTGGGTGGTCGGGGACCTCCTCCTCGGGCTGCTGGCTGCGGTGGCGGGCCTGATCGGGGCCCTCGTCCTGCTCGCCCTTGGAATTGCCGCGGCGATCGGATTCGTGGCCCTCGCAGCCTGGCTTGGTGGGCGATTCGACCCCGAGGTCGGCCGCATGGTGGGAGCGGCTGTCGGTTTGGCGGTCGTGCTGCTCATTGTTGTCGGCGCCGCCGACTCGAGTCGGCGTTGACGCGTTCCGGAGTTCGGGTGAGCTGAGAGAGCCGTCGTACCCGTGATGACGCGGGCCGGCCGAAGCGCGTCCATGACCAGGGAGGCAGATCGGGCGAAAGACCGGTGCTTGGCAGCCGGCGCGCCCGCCGGGCACGAGTGCCCGCTGCCGGTTTTCCTGTTCCGGGATCGCTCATGTCCACGCAACACATCCTGCGCCAAGGCGCCTTGATCCGCCGCCTCGACGGTCGCATCTCGAAACTCGAGTCAGTCAGTGGCCCCGGGCTCCGCGGCGCGATAGTGGTCGCGGACAACGATCTGATCGAGGTGGTGCCCAACCCGGCCGAGGCCGATACCTGGGTAGAGGTGGATCATCGCGCTCCGGAGGCTCGCCCCCCGCGTCGGCCGGGCTGACCAGCCCCGCGACGATGGCTGGGTGACTCAGGGGAACAGCCCGCTGGGCCTCGGGATGTACTCAGCTCGGGTTGTGGAAAGCGACGAGCGCCGGCGCGAGATGCGCCACCCGTCGCTGTACCGTGGCGAGGCTCGCCAGTCCGTTCGGGCGACCGTCCGCTCGGAGCGCCGCCTGCACGAAGCTGCGACGTTCCCAGAAGGTCTCCAGCGTGGTGAGGCCCAGGCGCGCGGCCCATGTGGCGCCGCCCGGGCGTCGCGAGCGCCAGGCGACCTGCTGCGGATACTGGAAGAGCACCACGCAATTGCAGCGACTGCACGCCACCACGAGGTTGGTGCGGACGTGCGGTCCACCACGGGATCGCTCGGTCACATGATCGACATCCCAGCGGTGGGTGGGATCGAGCGGGAGATCGCAGTAGCTGCAGCAGCCCTCGGCCAACCGAAAGAGCTCCGCCCGAAGCGCGCGCGGGATGCGAGGCGAGTTGGCGGCGCTTCGGCACGCGCGGCAAAGCCCTTCCCGGGCCCGGGAGCTGTCGCGAGAGGTGAGGAACTCCGCCCGCGGGAGCCGGGTGCGACATCGCCGACAGACGAGGGTAGGCCGGACCATGAAGGGGAGGTGGAGCAGGCGAGACGGCGGTCACCCTAACCGCTCTCATTGAGGAGACGCGTAGGCTGCGTATCGGGTCGCCGCGCGAGCGGCGCGCCTCAGGGAGACTGCGGCACGAAGTCGATGTGGTCTACGCCATGCGGCGCCAACACTGCGTTGACCGCGTGGCGGAGCGCCGTGAAGGTCGCGCGTGCTGGTAGTGGGCCCAGGCGATCCCACGCGCCCCACGGGGGCGCGGTCGTGTAATCAGCAGCGACCAGGAGGCGGCGGAGCTTCCGTCCGGTGAGGGCGACCGGCGTGCACTGGGCCGCGAGCGAGGCGCCGGCGATCGCCGGCCACGCATCGACGAGTTGCGCGAGGGCGGCGGCCGCCTCGGCATCAGTCGGTCGCGGACGTGGGGTCGTGTGCGCGTACTCGCTGTACGGCGGCTCAATACCGCGAGACGCCCTCCAGAGGTACCACACCTTCCGGAACTCGTCGTCGCTCATCGTGTCAGGCGCCATCTCACCTCCTTCGGGGTGCACCGGCATCCGCCCCGCCGGCCACCGGAACTGTGGGGCGGAAGGCGTCGGCGCCGCAAGTCATCCTGGTGTTCTCGGCGGGAGGACCTCGCCGCTCACGAGGAGCGCCGCAGATTTCGGAGTTGCTGGAGCGGCGCCTCGTCAGCGACAGTCCAGCAGCCGGGCTTCGCGGCGAAAGGACGGAAGCTGGCCGGGGATCCCTCGCCGCACCGGTAGACTCGCCAGATGAGCGACGAACTCGAAGCCAACAACCGATCGGCAGAGCAGATCTCACTGTTCCCCACGGCCGGCGGACCTCCGGCTCGACCGACTGGCGTCTCCGCGGCGATCGCACGGGCCAGTGTGGGCCCCGGGTGGTGGCCGGTGGTTGGCCCCCTCTGGATCGACGAGGAGGCATTCATCGTGAGCGAGTGCCGCGAGGTCGATGGTCTGCTGCGGCTCAGCCTCCTCAGCGACTCGGATCCGCTTGACCATCCGGCGAGGGATCCCCGGCAGCGGGATGACGATGAGATCCCCCGGCTGGGACCCTTGGCACTGTCGGGTATCGCCGAGCAGCTGGTGAGCCTCTGTGCCCAGACCTGCGCATGCTGCGGGCAACGGCCTGCCCACCTCCGGCCGGCGAGTGCGCTTGAGCCGCCCCATGTCCTCTGTGACACCTGTGCGGCGGAGATTGGCTCGGGCGTCACACTGCTCGCCGCTGCCGACGCGTACTGGCGGCTCGACGGTGCCCGTCGGCCGCCAAGGATCGCAACGGGCGCCGGGAAGTCTCATACACGTCTTCCTGCGCCGTCGGCTAAGGCGGCAGCCGCCGCATCGGACACGATTCCAGCTGTGGGCGGTGATAGCGGAAGTTCCCGCGAGGGCCTCCAAGCATTGCCGGCAGATCAGCTCCGGAACCTTGTCCGCGACCTCCGCGCCGCAATCGGGAAGGAGATCGTGGGGCAGGAGGGTGCTGTCGCCCGCCTTGCGTTGATCGGAGCACTTCACGTGGGTGGTGGCCTCACACATGGCCAGCGGGCCCTGATTGTCGGGCCGAGCGGTGTTGGGAAGACGTCCCTCGTGAGAGCGTTGTGCCGGTCGCTCACCGAAGCTGGATTCGACCTGCCCGTCGTGACGGTAGACGCGGTCGAGTTGACGAGCCCGGGGTGGAGCGGAGCTCCATCCATCAACGACCTCATTGGGACCGCGCTCGGCCGTCGCAGGTACGACTCGCCGTGGGCCCGACGCGCAATTGTCCTGATCGACGAGATCCATCACGTCGGCGTCGCCCCCGCCTCTGAGCTAACGGGCAACATGGCCGCCAAGCGGTCCGAGGTGCTGGCATCCCTGCTCGGGGTCCTGGGACACGGCACGTTGGCGGTCGGCTCTGAGTACCGGGGTTGGAGTGCCAAGGAGGCGATGGTGCTCGCCCTCGGCGCGTTTGAGGGCCTGCTGGACTCGACGCGGCAGCCCACCATCGCCGACTTGGCGAAAGCGGGGCTCCCTGTGGAGATCTCGAGCCGCTTCCACGATGTGCTGCTCCTCCGGAAGCTCGGCGAGGGATCCCTCGCCAGCTTGCTGCGCGAATGGCCGGCCTTCGCGAGCCTGCGCGACGTCTGCGAACGCCTCGGATACAAGGTTGTCGTTCACCCGGAGACGATTACGCGCGCGGCGCGTGCCGTAACTCGTGGGCGAGAGGGGGCAACGCCGCGTACGGCGGGTGGGTGGCTCGTGAATGCGTTGCAGGAGGCGCTGCTATCGGCACTCGACGCTCGAGATCGCGATGTGATCGAACTTGCGCCGGACTCCTTGCGGATCGCGCGCGCGCGACCGGGCCGCGACACTGGGTTTGACAATGGTGGGCTGGGGCCAGTCTCGGAGAGTGTTTTCTAGGTCGTTCGAGCTCCCAGCGGGGGACCGCGTCTCGAGCATCTACCCGCAGGTGTGACACCGCCACCGCGAAGCCAAGGAGGCCACCTGGGCCTGACCGGCCGTTCGCCTGAGCCCTTGGGCTGTCACTGGGGCGTATCCCCGCGCCCAATCGTGGGATCTCGGCGCCAGCCTGCGCGCCTGTCTGTCCTCAGGTGTGGACAGAAGGGCGAGATAGAGAGGCCAAGATCAGGCCCCCCAAACTCGTGGCCGGAGACACTCCCGGGTGCTCAGCGAAGTCCCCTACCCTGAGTTTGTACACCGCTTGTGGGCACTTCGGCTCGCTCGGTGCGGACCAGGTCAGGCGACGCCGTGGCGACGAACAAGAGCGACATCGGGAAGACGCGGGGAGGGGTGACGACCCACGCCTCCCGCGAGCTGCCCGATCGCATCGCCCGGCTCATCAACCCGACCGTGCTCGCGGAACGCGCGGCCATTGTGGAGAATCGTCTGCGCGATGAAGTCCTCAATCGCGTTCGTCGGCGCCGTTACGCCGAGATCATCACCGACAAGCTCCTGGAGAGCGTGAATGAGTAAGATCTTCCGCGTCTGGCGCGAACGCTTGGCTGCCGCGTTCGGAATCATTCCCGACCGCCTGCGCTACACGCGCAAGTCCACCGAGAGCGAGGACCGCCAGGTGGCCTCGCACGACCAGCAGGCGCATGCCGCCGATGAGGTCTGGGGGCCGATCAGCCGCGAGTGGTGGTGGAAGGACAGCTGCTCCGGCACCTCGTTCGACCGGCCGGAGTTCCAAGACCTTCTCGAATTCTGCCGTCAGAACCCCCGGCCTAAGTCGAATCCTGGACGGGTCGAGCTATATGACCCGAGCCGCTTCGGACGCACGCTAGACGAGGACGGCCAACCGGACATCATGGCCTTCCAGTCGGTGTTCTCCGAGTTTGAGCGCTACAACTGGCGGATTTGCTTCGTCACGGTGCAGCGGACGAACGACCAGTTGGTGGACATGATCACCATGGCGCTCTACGCCTACGCCGCGGCGCTCTACTCCGCGAACCTCTCGAAGAGCGTGCGGCGCGGCAGAATCGGCCACGCGAGCAAGGGGTGGTGGGTCGGCGGAAGCGCGCCGTGGGGTACCAAGCGGTGGGACACGCTCTCCGACCGCGAACTAGCCGACGGGCAGCGCTCCACGCCTGGCGGCGGAGGGACGATCCTAATCCCCGATCACGAGGTGCTGAAGCACTGGGAGCCGATGGCGAGGAAGTATCTCGCGGGTGTGTCCCTTGACCGAATCGGCGCCGAGCTATACAAGCAGGGCGTGCGCGGTGCGCGAGGTGGCAAGCTCGGACATCGTTCCGTCCGGAACTACCTCAGCAATCCTGTGCTCGTCGGAGAGATCGCGTTCCTGGGTGAAGAGAAGGAAGGGAAGCGCATGCGCCGCCGGGAGCGAGCGGAGTGGGGTCCCATGGTTGACGTCGAGCTGTTCCGCGAGGTGGAGAAGGAAATCGGTGGACATTCGAAGGCGGATGGGGAACGACAGCGGCGCCACGAGGAGCTATTTCCGCTGAAGCCAGCGTGCGCACACTGCGGTGTCGAGTACAACGGCGGCCGCCTCGCGAAGAAGCAGGGCGGAACGCGTGGCTACGTCCACGCGAAGCCGAAGGAGCGCATGAACCCCGAGAGGTTCGAGCGCTTCTCGGCCGCCGGCTGCAAGGCGTGGTACGTGGATGCCGAGGAACTCGAGACCAAGATCAAGGACCTCATCGTGGCGCAGCGTAGCAGCAACGCCGACTACGAGGCCACGGCGCGCGACCTCATCCTGGAGCGCGACGAATTCCGCAAGTCGGCGGAAGACGCCGTGGCGCGCGCCGAGCAGGAGCTGGCGCAGCGCGAGGCGGCGTACAAGCGTCTCGCCCACATGGCCGCGGCCGTGGCGTCCGACGACGACGATGGCGACGACGCGCTCGTCGAGCGGCTCAAGGCGGCCAAGCAGCAGGTCGGCGCCAGCAAGGCGCAGCTGGCGGAGGCGCAGCGCTTTGCGCAGTCGCGCCAGAGCGCGTGGGACCGTCTCTCGAGCATCATCCACGAGTCGCGGAACCTGGCGGATGCATGGGAGACGGCGGGACCGGAGGAGCGGACCATCCTGCTCGACTACTGGGTGGCCGACGTCCTCATCGTGGTCGAGCCGGTGCCCGGAATGAAGCGGGCGAACCACAAGACGGCGGTCGTCACGCTCAGGACCGCGCCAAACGCGCCGGCGTACTTCGAGCTCGGAGGCAGTCAGCCCCCGAGCCGGGAGACCGCCGCGTTCAGCTCCTCCAGTACCCAGGCGTCCGATTCGGCCGAGGCACGAGCCCGCAGTGGCTCGAGCGCCTCGGCGGAGCCGATCGCGCCTAACGCCCACGCGGCGTGTCCACGAACGAGCGGTTCCTCGTCAGAGAGCGCCGCCGCCAGCGCCGCCACGTCGTCTGGAGACCCGGCGTTGCCGAGCACCACGGCGGAGTTGCGCTTCAACCCGCGGAGCTTGGCGCGCTTCATGGGCGAGCCCTTGAAGGCGGCGGAGAACTCGGGTTGCGACATGGCCAGCAGCTCGCGCGCGAGCGACCTCGCGTCCTTGCCCGACAGCGCGGGGCGTGCCGCGAACGCGGGCTCGGATAGTTCCTTCGCGAATTTATGGTTATACGGGCACACCTCCTGGCAGATGTCGCACCCGTACAGCAGCTCCCCCAGCAACGGTCGCAAGGCCTCGGGGATCTCCCCCCGGTGCTCGATGGTGAGGTACGAGATGCACTTGCGCGCATCGAGCTGCCGCGGACCGTCGAAGGCATCGGTCGGACAGGCGTCGAGGCACCGCGTGCAGTTCCCGCACCGGTCGGCCTCGAACGGCGCGCTCGGCTGCAACTCGAGCGCCACGAACAGCGACCCGATGAAGAAGAACGATCCGCGCTGGGGATTGATGAGGTTCGTGTTCTTCCCGAACCACCCGAGCCCCGCGCGCCGCGCCAGGTCGCGCTCCAGGATGGGAGCGGTGTCGACGTAGGGGCGCGCATCCACCTCACGGCCGAGCGCCGTGGCGAGCCAGGCGTGGAGGGCGCGCAGCCGCTCCTTCATCAGGTCGTGATAGTCGTCGCCTCGTGCATAACGAGCGACGGGGCCCGGCGGCTCGCCGCCGCCGTAGTCCATCCCGACGACGATCGCGCTCACGGCGCCGGGGTGCGGAAGGCGGGTATCGTGGCGCAAGTGCGCGTCGCGCGCCATGTATCCCATCTCCCCCTCGCACCCACGCGCCACCCACTCGTCGTAGTACCCGGCCGTCTCCACCTCCCCCAGCCTGGCGATCCCGACGAGGTCGAAGCCGAGCGCATACGCCTGTCGCTCGATGCGCCGCTCGAGCGGGAGGTCGGGCGCCGTCGCCGCGCCGGGAGCGGGCGCCGGGTCGCTCATGGCTGCGTGCCGACCCAGCGGGCGTAGCGGATGATGTCGCCGGCGGGTGGGACGGCGTCGGGGTCGCCGTAGGCGGTGTGCATGCGCCAGCGTACGTACGCCCGCGACGGGAGGGGGAGGAAGGGAAAGCGCGCGTACCACCCGTCTGCCCGGAAGCGCCACGCCACGCGCAGGAGGTCAACCGCCAGCGGCGGGTGGCGCAGGGCGGCGAGCGTGAGCTGGAAAACGAGGCGGGGCCAGGACATGCGGGAAATCTACCCGCACACCGCAGCCCCGGTCACGTCCCAGTCGCGCGCCTACCCTCCTGCCGCGTCCACTACTCTCAGCCGCACGAGCTGGTGAATCGACCGCGCCAGTCGTGCGTCGGTCGGGACGATGAGGCGATATGGTGCCTCCGCAGCGGCGATCGGTCCGCTGGTCGTCTCGTAGGCCAGCCACACGCGCGACGGGCCGAGCTTGGGATCGAGCTCGGCGACGGAGAAGACCACGCGATAGCCGTCGCGCGCCTCGGCGATGATGGTCCACGCTTTGCGCCCCACGCGCAGGGAGTCGAGCGGGAGCCCGACGGCGGCCATGACCGTGGCAAGCGATGTGGCCCGGTAGAGCGTGGGCTCTCCATGGTGCGGGACCAGTCGCACCGTGTCGCCGGCAAGCGTGCGGAGCCGCGCCTGCGCGATGGAGACGGTGCGCTGCCCCGGGAGCTGGATCTCGAGCGCCGGCGGCTGGGCGGGGAGCGCCACCGCCATGGTGGCGAGGGCGAGGAGGTGGAGGGCGAGGGATCGCATATGCTCCGTGAGCTAGCGCGCTCTTGCCGGTCGCGCAATCGTGCGCCGCGCCGACGCTACCACCAGGTGCGGCGCCGATACTCGCGATACTCGTCGCCGAACGCCGCCTCGAGGACCCGGTATTCGCGGCGTGACTGCGTCGCTTGCACGGTCACGAAGGCGCCCCATGCGATCAGGAGCCACGGCTGGCGCAAGGCGATGATCAGCCCCAGGAGGGAGAGGTCGAGGAAGAAGTACATCGGGTGCGGGATCCGCGCGTAGAAGCCGTGCGTCACGAGCACCGTGGCGCGCGGGTTCACCGAGAAGGCCTCCCCGAGCTGGCGCCGGGCAATGAACATGCAGGGGACCGCCACGGCGACGATCGCACAGCCGATGACGAGCGCCGCCTGGCGCGGCGCGTCCTGCATCACGAAGAACGCGGCCGCCGCCGCGAGTGCTACGCATGCCGCGAATGCCCCGGTGCGCATGGATCACTGCCTCGTGCTGGAGTTGAACGTGGCCGAACGGCGTGCGACGGACGGCGCCTAGTGCCCCTGCCCCCCAACCGCCGCCCCGCCAGGTGCAGGGACTCGATCCATCGCGTAGGCCCCCGACCGATACAGCCGGTCGGCCGTATGGAAATAGGCAATGGCGTCTTCCACGAGCGCGCGCCCGGCCGAGTCGGGAGATGCGATGCGGCGCAGGCGCTTCGCCGGGCGATCGTACTGGTAGACGTCGGTCGCCCCCTTGAGCCCGAGCACCGCGACGCGGTCGCCGCGCATGAGGGCGATGCTCGAATTGTGGGTCATCAGGGCGCGCCCCTGCTCGGGGGGGATGGTGAAGACGTCGTGCCCGAACCACTTCGAGTCGTACGACATCCCCAGGCGCGCCATGATGGTCGCGGGGATGTCGAGCGACGAGGCCAGCGTCTCGATGCGCTTCCCGGGCTCGATGAACCCCGGCGCGTAGAAGAGGATGGGGACCTCGTAGCTGGGAAGCGGGATCTCGGAGGCGCCGTACACGCGCGCCCCGTGATCGCCCATCAGCACGAAGAGCGTGCTGTCGAACCACGGATGCGCCCGCGCCATGCGCACGAAGCGGCCGAGCGCCCAGTCGGCATACATCACGGCGTTGGTCCGCTTGCGGGCGTTGGGGTCGGCGGCGATGCGCCCCGCGGGGAACGAGTAGGGCTTGTGGTTGGAGACGGAGAGGACGAGGGAGTAGAACGGACGACCGGCGGCGTGGAGCGAGTCGTACGTGGCCAGCGCCTTGTCGAAGATGTACTCGTCGGCCACCCCCCACGCGTTGGCGAAGGCGTCGCTGGGGTAGTCCTTCTGCTCGATGATGAGCTGCATCCCGTTGTTGCGCATGTACTCGCCCATCCCGTCGAACATGGCGCGCCCGCCATAGATGAACGACGTGGAGTAACCGCGCTCCGCCAGGACGGCGGGGAGGGTGAAGAGTCCGTGGGATGCGGAACGCCTGACGATGGAGACCCCGGGGAGCGGGGGGAGCGAGGAGGTGGTGGCCTCGAGCGCGCGAATCGTCCGGTTCCCCGTGGAATAGGCGTTGGCGAGGACGGTCCCCTCGGCGATGAGCGAGTCGAACCGCGGGGTGAGGACGGTGTCGCCGCGGGGGTGCAGCGAGGCGAGGAAGATGGAGCCGAGGCTCTCCTCGAGGACGACGACGACGTTGCGGCGGACCGGCGGGGTGGGGGCCGTGATTTCGCGCTCGGTCGGGCGCTCCGGGTTCCACTCGCTGCGCGTCGCTTCCGGCTCCGCGAGGAGGGTGCGCAGGCGCGCCGCCTCCTCTCCCGGCGAGCGTGTGGCGTAGAGCCCTTCGTACGGGGCGTCCTGGCCAAGGAAGGCCATCCAGAAGGAGTAGTAGCCGTTGAGGGCGATCTCGTTGAGCGTGCGGTCGTCGGAGACGTGGGCGAGCGCGGGCGAGGTCCCGAGGGTCAGCGTGCCTAACGAGACTCCGTACAGCGCGAGCGTCGCCAGGCGGCGTGATGCCGTCGTGGCGGCCGCCAGGGCCTGCGCGACGCGGTGCCGCGCGAGCCACAGCCCGAGCGCGCCGGCGCCTCCCACGGCCAGGAGGATGGCCGGGAGGGGATAGCTCTCCCACAGGTTGGTGACGACCTCGGTGGGATAGATGAGGTAGTCGACCGCGACGAAGTTGAAGCGCCCGTTGAACTCGTCGAAGAAGAGCAGCTCGGCGGCGACGACGAAGGCCGAGAGGGCGAAGAGCGTGAAGAGCCACCCGCGCATCCAGCCGCGCACGGCGCGCCGCCGGAACCAGCGATCGGGGAGGAGGGCGAGGACCACGACGAGGGGGGCGGCGAGCCAGAGTGACGCCTGGAGGTCGAAGACCATCCCGACCAGGACCGCGCGGACGATGCCCCACGCCCCGGCGTCGAGGTCGCGCCAGGCGTACGCGAGGAGCGCGACACGCGTGACGAACGCGACCGCCAGGAGGACGGCGACGAGGAGGGCCGCGAGCGAGAACCTCCCCAGGCGAAGGCGCGGGGATGGCGGCGAGGCAGGGGGGGGAACTTCCGGGGGGATAGCACTCGCCAAGCGGGCACTCCAGTCGACGGATGATATGGAACGTAAGGGGGCAAGTATGAACGTCCGGTGACAGGCACCGAAAGAGGCGACTGCGTTGGGGGTCACTCATCGGACCGATCACGGTGGCGGCCGCCCCCCGGCCGGTCGTCTGACGCCGTCGCCTTCCGCGGTCGCCTTCCGCGGTCTTCCCGGGGCGCCCCGCGGCGTCTGGCGGCGATGGGGTGGTTGCGGTGTTCGAGCGGCCGTGGCCGTCGCCCCACCTGGCCGGGTACGCCCCCCGCGACGAAGCGCCCACGCCTCGTGTGATGTCGGTTGCAGAACGAGCAATGGCGGCCCGAAAAGATGAACGGTTCATGAACTCGCGTGACGGCCTAACGGTGCCGCGAGTCGTGGATGATGCGTGGTGCCTGCATCCGTCAGCTGCAAACTCGATTGCGATGCAGCGCACAGCGCGCGCGTGTGGGAGGCACGACATTCCCATCGCCGGGCGATGGTTGCATCGGCGCCGGGGCCGGCCTCCCCCGCTCCACCCCCGCTTCGTCCCCGCTTCGCTTCCTCGTCGATCGGTACCGACGCCCCGAGCCATCGCGCCGTTCCCCCGCGCATCATGAACCACGGCAACCTCGCGCACGCCTCACCGCCATCGACGGCGCGTCCTCCGGTCGCACCACCCCCGCACCTGGTGGCAAGCCCCGCGGGCGCGTCGTCCCCGCCATCCACCCTCGGGCGTCCCGCTGTCGCGGGGAGAACCGCCTCCCCGGCGGTGCGCGGCGGATCGCGAAGCGGGGTCGGGGTGAACTGGGCGACGGTCTCCATCGTGGCGTCGCTTCTCGTCATCAACGTCGCCGGCGCGCCGTACTACCTTCGCCCCCTGGCCGAGCGGGTGCGGCACCCCCTGCATGCGCTGTTGCGCCCCTCGGGGCTCGTGGGGCAGAGCGCCGGGATCGTCGCCTTCGTCGTCTTCGTCTTCCTGTGGCTGTACCCACTGCGCAAGAAGTGGAAGGCGCTGGCATTCACGGGTCCCATCGGCAAGTGGCTCGATGTACACGTGACGACCGCGATCGGACTCCCCCTCCTCCTCACCGTGCACGCCGCCTGGCGGTCGGACGGGGTGATCGGGCTGGGGTTCGGGGCGATGCTCGTGGTGTGCGCGAGCGGCGTCGTGGGGCGCTACCTGTACACGCGCATCCCGCGGGCGCGCTCGGGGGTCGAGCTCACACGCGATGAGGTGATCGCCGAGCGAACCCGCTTGGTCGACGAGATCGCCGGGGCGACGGGGCTCGATCGGGGCACGGTGGAGGAAACGCTGCGCATGGCGTCGCCGAGCGACGAAAAGGCGGGGGCGCTGCGGGTACTGCGCGACCTCGTCGCCAACGACGTGGAGCGCTGGCGCAAGACGCGCGAGCTGCGGCGCCGGTTCCAGGCGCACGAGGGAGGACGCACGATCCCGCCGGCCACGCTCGCGCGCGCGGTCGGCCTGGCGAGCCGCGAGATCGCGCTGTCGCAGCAGGTGCGGATGCTCGACGCCACGCACCGCGTCTTCCGCTACTGGCACGTGGCGCACAAGCCGTTCGCGCTGACGGCGCTGGTGGCGGTCGTCATTCACGTCGTCGTCGTGGTTGCCGTCGGGGCAACCTGGTTCTACTGAGCGCCGGACGACGCCATACAGATGCTCCTGACGACGGTCGGCTTCTTCGCGCTCACCGGATTCTTCATCTGGCGACACCTGCGCACCCCCGGGGGGAGCGCGCCCGGGGGGGCGCCGGCACCACGCGGGGGGAGCGCTCCCTGCGCGCGCTGTGGCGCGGCGGTCCCCGCGGGATCGTCGTTCTGCCCCAAGTGCGGAATCCCGCAGCAGATCTTCGAGGTGGTGAACGCGGGAATCGCCGCCGCGCCGTCGGCGAGCGGCGCAGGTACGCTGAAGGCGCTGGTGCGGGCGGACATGTGCGTGGGGTGCGGAACGTGCGTCGCCGCCTGTCCCGAGCCCGGCGCGCTCACGCTGCAGGGGAAGCTGGCGGTGGTGAACAACGCACTCTGCAAGGGGCACGGCGAGTGTGTCGGCGCCTGTCCCGTTGGCGCCATCTCGGTGAATGCGGGGACGGCGGTCAATCGCGTGCAGGTCCCGCTGGTCGACGTCAACTTCGAGACCAACGTGCGCGGGCTGTACATCGTGGGCGAACTCGGCGGGCGCGGGCTGATCAAGAACGCGATCAACGAGGGGAAGATCGCGATCGAGCACGTGGCGAAGGTGCTTCCGCCCGGCGAGGCGCGCGCCGATGGCGACGACCACACGCTCGATGTCGTGATCGTGGGCTCCGGGCCGGCGGGGCTGAGTGCCGGGCTGGAGGCCCACCGCCGGCACCTGCGCTACGTGGTGCTGGAGCAGGGGACGCTGTCCGACACGGTGCGGAAGTACCCGCGCCACAAGTTGCTCCTGGCGGAGCCGGTCTCGATCCCGCTCTACGGCGACCTGTGGATCGCCGACGCGTCCAAGGAGACGCTGCTGCAGGTGTGGGAGACGATCGTGGCCAACACGGGGCTGGACGTGCACACCGGGCAGAAGGTGGAGAACATCGCGCGCGAGGGGACGCTCTTCCGGGTGCAGGCCGGGAAGGCGGCGTACACGGCGCGGCGGGTGGTGCTGGCGATGGGGCGCCGTGGGTCGCCGCGACGGCTGGGCGCCGCCGGTGAGGAGCTGGACAAGGTCTTCTACGACATCGTGGAGATGGAGGCCTTCAGGGGGAAGCGCGTGCTGGTGGTGGGGGGCGGCGACAGCGCGGTGGAGTCGGCGCTCGGCCTCGCCAACCAGGAGGGGGCCGAGGTGCTGCTGTCGTATCGCGGCGAGTCGTTCAGCCGGGTGAAGGAGCGCAACGTCGAGAAGATCCAGCGGGCGCTGGCCAGCGGTCGTGTGCGGGCAATCTTCCGCAGCCAGCTGCGGGAAATCCGCCAGGACGTGGTGGTGCTCGATGTGGAGGGGGAGAAGACGATCCTGCCGAACGACCACGTGATCATCCGGATCGGGGGAGAGGCGCCGTACGCCTTCCTCGAGCGGCTGGGGATCCAGATCGTCTCCAAGGAAGTCCCGGTGGGGAACGCGAGCGCTGCGCAAGCCGGATGAGCCATGATCGTGCTTCCGATCGACGCCCGGTGCCGGGCGCGCGCTTGGCGGTGTGGCTCATGACGGGGCTCCTCGCGCTGCTGGCTCCCGCGAGGGGGTGGGGGCAGATCTCGCCCGGTCCCCTCGCGCGCCCCCACGCGACGCTCGAGGGGGCGGGCAACTGCATCAAGTGCCACGGGCTCAAGGGGGGCGCCTCGCCCATGACGCAGGTCTGCCTGCAGTGCCACAAGGAGATCGGGTGGCTCGTGCAGCAGCAACGCGGGCTGCACGCCCGCGAGGTGCGTGCGGGGCGCAAGGAGTGTGCGTCGTGCCATCCCGATCACGCGGGAGCGGACTTCAAGATGGTCGAATGGGCCGAAGGATCGCCGGCGCGCTTCGACCACCGGAGGGCGGGGTGGACGCTCGAGGGGAAGCACACCGACACGAAGTGCGAGGCGTGCCATGCCACGAAGTACCGGGTGGGACGGGCCGCGGCGCTCTCGGCGCGCAAGGCCGACGCGGGATGGGTGGGGCTGGAGCGCCACTGCGTCTCGTGCCACAAGTCGGACGACGTGCACGACGGGGCGCTCGATGCCTCGTGCGAGTCGTGCCACGACGCCGCGCGGTGGGACAAGGCGCCGACGTTCGACCACGACAAGGCGGACTACCGCCTCGACGGGAAGCATGTCGACGTGGCCTGCGACAAGTGCCACCTCACGCCGCGCCTCCGGACGCGCACCAACGCCGAGGGCGAGCGCGTCCCGCTCTTCAAGCCGCTTGCCTACCGGGAGTGCTCGTCGTGTCACGCCGACCCGCACAAGGGGCGGCTCTCGACCAAGTGCAGCGAGTGCCACACCACGGCCGGCTTTCGCGTGATCGACAAGCGGGCGTTCAACCACGCCCTCACGCGGTACCCGCTCGAAGGCGACCATGCGGGCGTGCCGTGCGCCGCCTGTCATGGCAGGGAGATGACGCGCCGGAACCCGCCATTCGCGAGCTGCGCCTCGTGCCATGACGACGCGCACCGGGGCGAGGCGACGTTGGGCGGCCGGACGGTCGACTGTGCGGCCTGCCACACGGTGGAAGGGTTCACGCCGGCGGCCTTCACGCTGGCGCAGCACCGGCGGACGGCGTACCCGCTCGAGGGCAGGCACCAGGGGGTGAAGTGCGCTGCCTGCCACACCGCGCAATCGCTCCCCGCGGCAGGCGCGTCCGCCGCACATGCGACGACGGCGAGTGCAACGACGGCGAGTACGGCAGGCGCGAGTGGGACGGTGATGGCGCGGAGCCCCCGCACGGTGCGCCTCCGGATGGCGGCCTCGCGGTGTGCCGACTGCCACCTGGACGCCCACGGCGCCCAGCTGGCGGCGCGCGTCCCCGCCGCCACGTGCGAATCGTGCCATACGGTGAACGGCTTTGCCCCCAGCACCTTCGGCGCGGCGGCGCACGCCCGCTTGCGCCTGCCGCTCGAGGGGCGGCATGCCGCCATCGCCTGCGCGGCATGCCATGGCGCCGCGCGCCCGGGGCTCCCGGCGTGGGGCACGTCGGTGTCGTTAGGTACGGCGAAGGTGGCGCTGGCCGGCGTCGATCCCGCCTGCACGTCGTGCCACGCCGACCCGCATGGGGGGCGCTACGGCCGTCCCGGTGGGGCGGCGGGCGACGGGACGTGCCGCAGCTGCCACGGGGCCGACACCTTCCGTCCGTCGCGGGTCGATGTGGCGGCGCACGCCACCTATGCCTTGCCGCTGGAGGGGGCGCACCGGGCGGTGCCATGCGTGGCCTGCCACGAGGAACTGGCGAAGCGGGGGAGCGGATCGACGCTCGTGGCCGCCGCGCGCGGCGGCCGGTCGCTCCTCTTCGCCCCGCCGCAGCGGCGCTCGTGCGCGACCTGCCACCAGACGCCCCACGGGACTCAGTTCGCTGGCCGCAGCGACGGCGGTGCATGCGAGGGGTGCCATGGGGCCGAGGCGTTTGCCCCGGCGGCGCGCTTCGACCACGAGCGCTCGCGTTTCTCGCTGAAGGGGGCGCACGCCGCCGTGCCGTGCGATGGGTGCCACAAGCGGGAGCCGGTTGCCGGGGCTCCGGCCGGGACGACCCGCGTGGTGTACCGCCCGCTTGGCGTGTCGTGCGAGAGCTGTCACGCCACCCGCCCGCGCGAGGCGCGCCGCTGATGCGCCGACTGGCCTGGGTCCTCGGGGTGCTTGCCTTGCTGCTGCCGGGGCGCCTGGCGGCGCAGCGCACCGACAACCCGCACGGGCTCTCGGTCGCGGCGACGTGCATCGCCTGCCACAGTCCGGCCGGGTGGCGTCCCGCGGTCATCTCCCGCGTCTTCCAGCATGCGCCGCGCACCTTCCCGCTCGAGGGAGCGCACGCCACGACGTCGTGCACGTCGTGCCACCAGTCGCTCGACTTCTCGAAGGTGGACAGGACGTGCGCGTCGTGTCACCAGGACGTGCACAAGGGGGAGTTCGGGACGCAGTGCGCGCGCTGCCACACCGCGCGCACCTTCACCGATCGCGCGACCATGGCGCAAGCGCACCAGGCCGGGCGCTTCCCGCTGCTGGGCGCCCATGCCACCGTGCCGTGCGAGAGCTGCCACACCCCCGCCCGCAACGGCCAGCTGCAATTCGTGAACCGCCCCGTCACCTGCTTCGGGTGCCACGCCGCCACGTTCCGCGACGCCAGGTCCCCCGACCACTCGGCCGCCCGGTTCTCCCCGGATTGCACGACGTGCCACACCCAGGTGTCATGGGCGGGGGCGACGTTCGACCACAACACGACGCGCTTCCCGCTGGCCGGGCGGCACCTCGCGGTCACCTGCCAGGGGTGCCACGCCGATGGCGCGTACCAGGGGAAGCCGACGAGCTGTGCCTCGTGCCACCAGGCGGCGTACGACGCGAGCGTGGAGCCGCCGCACGCCGCCGCGCGCTTCCCGACGCTGTGCGAGTCGTGTCACCAGGGGGCGGAGACCTGGAAGGGGGGGACGTTCGATCACGCGGCGACGCGCTTCGCGCTGACCGGGGCGCACAAGGCGGCGACGTGCGCCGATTGCCATGGCGACAAGGTGTACGTGGGGAAGTCGATGGCGTGCGCCTCCTGTCACCAGGCCGACTACGACGCCACGGCGAACCCGCCGCACGCGAAGGCCGGCTTCTCCGCCACGTGCTCGACCTGCCATGGGACCACCCGGTGGCTTGGGGCGGTCTTCGACCATGCCAACACCAGGTTCCCGCTGACCGGCGGGCATGCCGGGAGCGCGTGCAACGATTGCCATGCCGACGGCGTGTATGCCGGGCGCTCGCTGGAGTGCGTGAGCTGCCACCAGGACGACTACGCGAAGACGACGAACCCGCCGCACGGGGCGGCCGGCTTCGTGACCACCTGCGCGAGCTGTCACACGACCGTGCAGTGGACGGGGGGAGCCTTCAACCACGCCACGACCAAGTTCCCCCTCACCGGCGCGCATCTCACCGCCGGCTGCAACACCTGTCACGGCGACGGCGTGTACCGCGGGAAGCCGACGACCTGCCTGTCGTGCCACCAGGCCGACTTCGCGGCAACGGCGAATCCCCCGCACGCCACGCTGGGCTTCCCGGGGACGTGCGAGACCTGCCACACCACCAGCGCGTGGGCGGGGGCGGTGTTCGACCATGCCAGGACCGCCTTCCCGCTGACGGGGGGGCACATGGCGGCCAGCTGCAACGACTGCCACGGCACCGGGATCTACAAGGGGACGCCGACCGCGTGCGTCTCGTGCCACCAGACCGACTACAACAACACGGCGAACCCCAGGCATGCGACCTCGGGGTTCGGAACGACGTGCGAGACGTGCCACACCACGACCCAATGGGCGGGGGCCGTCTTCAACCATGGCGCCACCCAGTTCCCGCTGACCGGAGCCCACCTGGCGGCGTCGTGCCTCGATTGTCACGCCAGCGGCGTGTACAAGGGGCTCCCGACCGCCTGCGCCTCGTGCCACCAGACGGAATACGACGGCACCACCAACCCCCACCACGCCGCCGCCGGCTTCACGACGCTCTGCGCCGCCTGCCATACCACCACCGGATGGCCAGGGGCCACCTACAACCACAACGCAACGTCGTTCCCGCTGACGGGAGCGCACACGACGGCGACCTGCCTCGATTGCCACGCCGACAAGGTGTACAACGGCAAGCCGACGACGTGCGTCTCCTGCCACCAGGCGGACTACAACAGCACGACCAACCCCAGGCACTCCACGTCGGGCTTTCCCACGTCGTGCGAGACGTGCCACACCACCACGCAATGGCTGGGCGCGACCTTCAACCACGACGGGCCCTACTTCCCGATCTACTCCGGGAAGCACCTGCAGAAGTGGAGCAGCTGCGCCGACTGCCACCAGAACGCGGGCAACTACAAGCAGTTCGAGTGCATCCTGTGCCACGAGCACAGCGACAAGGCCAAGGTCGACGCCGACCACAAGGGGCGGTCGGGCTACACCTACACCAGCATGGGGTGCTACAGCTGCCACCCACGGGGGACGAAGGGGTGATGGCGTCCCGGCGCGTGTCGCGTGCGTGGCTCGGGCTTGCGCTGACCTGTGCGCCCATCGCGGGGGGCGCCCAGGTGGCGCCCGTCTCGCCGCGTCCTGCGGACCTGGCCCCGCCCTCCCAGGCGACGGCCTGGGCGCACGTGACCTACATCAGCGGCCCCTCCGTCTACCTTGATGCGGGGACCCGAGCCGGGCTGCGCGAGGGGAGCCGGCTGCAGGTGGTGCGCGGGAGCACGGTCATCGCCGAGCTGGTGGTGGCGTACGTCTCCTCGTCGCGTGCGTCGTGCACCGTCGCCTCGTCGGCGGCGGCGGTCGCGGTGGGCGACTCGGCGCGCTTCACCCCGGTGCGTGACGCCGGGCCGGCGCCGGCGCGAGTGGTCGCCAGCGCCGACTCGTCGGCACGCTCCCGCGCGCGACACACCGCGCGGTCGATCCGCGGACGCGTGGGCGTGCGCTACCTGACCATGGAGCAGGGGAGCGGTACGGCGACGACGACCCTCACCCAACCCGCCTTCGACCTCCGGCTCGACGGGCAGCGGCTCAACGGGACGCCGCTCGGCCTCGTGGTCGACGTGCGCGCCTATCGCCAGAGCTTTCAGCGCCCGTCGGGGTCCGCCCTCACCAACTCCACGCGGGTGTACCAGACGGCGCTCCTGTGGACCCCGGCGGACGACGGCGTCCGCGTGGCGATCGGGCGGCAGTTCTCGTCCGCGCTGTCGTCGGTGGGATTGTTCGACGGCGCGGCGCTCGACGTCAACCGGCGCCACTGGAGTGCGGGGGGCTTCTCAGGGAGCCAGCCCGAGCCGCGGACCTTCGGCTATTCCGGCGAGGTGCGGGAGCACGGGGCGTACGTCCAGTGGCACAACGGGCCTAACGAGGGCGCCCCCTGGGCGCTCACGGCGGGGGCGATCGGCTCGTACGCCGGCGGGGAGATCGACCGGGAGTTCGGCTACCTGCAGGGGATGTTCAACAACCGCCACGTCTCGCTGTACGCCACGCAGGAGATCGACGTCAACCGTGGATGGAAGGCCGGCGTGGAATCGTCGGGCGCCACCCCGACCTCGACCTTCGCCACGATCCGCCTGTCGCCGACCGACGCGTTCTCGGTGTACGGCGGGTACGACAACCGGCGCAGCGTCCGACTGTATCGCGACTTCCTCGATCCCGAGACCGCCTTCGACGACTCGTTCCGTCAGGGCGCGTGGGGCGGGGCCTCGCTGTACCTCCTGGGACACCTGCGGGTCAGCGGCGACGCGCGCACGAGCCGCGGTGGCGCCGCCGGGACGGCCGACTCGTACACCGGCTCCGTCCACCTGTCGCGACTCACGCCGTTGCAGCTGGGGGTCCAGCTGCGCAGCACGCGCTACACGGGCGTCCTGGCCTCGGGCGACCTCACCTCTGCCTCGCTCGAGTTCACCCCGTTCGGCACCCTGCGCCTCCAGGCCAACGGCGGGCGGCGCACCGACAGCCGGACCGCCGACGCGCAGGGGAACCCTCTCACCGACTCGCGCACGACCTGGTGGGGGCTCGACGCCGACGTGGGGCTCGCCCGGTCGGTGTACCTCATGGTGTCGACCTACCGCGAGACCGGTGCGCTGACCCGGAACCTGCAGAGCTACTTGGCGCTCTCGCTGAGGTTTTAGAGGGGCAGAAGACGAGAAGACGAGAGACGACAGGGCAGGTGTCCGCGAACGGGGCGGACGGGATCAGGGCTCGTCTCGTCACGGGAAGGGCGCTTCTCGCGTCGGCTCCCGCGCCGTCGGGTGGTGGCGTCTGGCACAAAGGGCGAGGAAGCCCGTATGCTTCTGGGATGTGTCCGGGACTCTCTCGTCCCGGACCCGATGACCTTTCGTGGGGCCATTCCATGATGCGACGCCTTGTCCTGCCCGTTGCCGCGCTCCTGGCGGCGATCCCCATCACCGCCGCCCTCGCCCAGGGCGGGCCGGCGGCCGGCGCTCCGCCGGCCACCACCCTCCCGCTCAAGACGGCGCGGACGCACACCTTCACCACGACGAAGGGAACGTGGATCTCCCTCGACGTCTCGCCCAACGGGGAGCAGATCGTCTTCGACCTGCTCGGCGACCTGTACACCCTCCCGATCACCGGGGGGAAGGCGACGCGCCTCACCAGCGGCATGGCCTACGATGCCCAGCCGCGCTTCTCCCCCGATGGGAAGCAGGTCGTCTTCGTCTCCGACCGGAGCGGTGGCGACAACGTCTGGATCATGTCGCTCGACGGCAAGGACACGACGCAGGTGACCAAGGGGAACAACAACCTCTACGTCTCGCCGGAATGGATGCCCGATGGGAAGTACGTCGTGGCGTCGAAGGCGGGCGGACTCGGCGGGGGTGCCAAGCTCTGGATGTACAACGTGGAGGGAGGGAGCGGGGTCGCGCTGACGTCGCAACCCGCGCCGCCCCCGGCGCTCAAGATGATCGGCGCCGCCTTCGGGAAGGATCCACGATACCTGTGGCTCGCCGCGCGCATGGGCGACTGGCAGTACAACGCGTTAGGCCCCCAGTACCAGCTGTACGTGTGGGACCGCGAGACCGGGCGCACGTCGCAGATGTCGACACGCTTCGGCTCCGCCTTCCGCCCGGCGCTCTCGCCCGACGGGAAGTACCTCGCCTATGCCGCGCGTTTCGAGACCAGGACGGGGATTCGCCTGCGCAACCTCGAGACGCAGCAGGAGGAGTGGCTCGCCTATCCGGTGCAGCGTGACGAGACCGAGTCGCGCGCCCCGATGGACGCCTACCCCGGCTACTCGTTCACCCCGGACTCCAGGGCCATCGTCGTGTCTTATGGCGGCGAGATCTGGCGGGTCCCCGTGGACCGGTCGCCGGCGGTGAAGATCCCGTTCGAGGCCGAGGTGAAGCTGGAGATGGGGCCCGAGGTGAAGTTCTCGTGGCGTGTCGACACGGCGACCGCGTTCACGGCCCGCCAGGTGCGCGACATCGCTCCGTCGCCGGACGGGAAGAAGCTCGCCTTCTCGGCGCTCGACCGGATCTACGTCATGGAGCTGCCGAGCGGGACGCCACAGCGCGCGAGCAAGGCCGACGTCGGGGAGTTCGGGCCGGTCTGGTCGCCCGACTCGAAGTCGCTGGCGTGGGTGACGTGGAGCGATGGCCAGGGCGGCAGCATCGTCCGCGGCAACTGGGATGCGCGCCGGGGGTGGAGCACGCAGGTGCTGGCGACGGGGGCGCTGTTCGGCGATCTGGCCTGGTCGCCGGCGAGCGACCGCATCGTCGCGGTGCGCGCCGCTGCCCGCGAGATGCAGGAGGCGGGAGCCGCGTTCTTCGGCCCCGCGGCCGCCGACTTCGTCTGGGTTCCGGCGACCGGGGGAGCCCTGACGGCCATCATGCCGACCGGCGGAGTGGGCAACCCGCACTTCACGTCGAATCCCGATCGCATCTTCGCCTACGGGGGGCGCGACGGGCTCGTCTCGTTCCGCTGGGATGGGACGGACATGAAGACGCACCTGCGGGTGACGGGGCCAATGCAGAATCCCGGCGGGGCGCCGATGACGCTCGACGCGGGGCTGGACCAGAAGGTCGCCCAGCAGTGGATCGGCGGGCGCGCATCGCGTCCGCTCGCCGCCGTCGCACAGCCTTCGCACCTGGGCGATGACGACGCGGAGCCCAACCCGCCGGCGCCGCCGCCGGCCGGGCTCGTCCTGATGGCGCCGACGGGCGACCGGGCGCTGGCGATGGTCGGCATGGACTTCTACGTCGTGACCGTGCCGCAGGTGGGGGCGACGGCGCCGACCGTCTCGGTGGCGGCCCCCGCCACCGCGCCGGTCCCGGTGCGGAAGTTGAACGAGATCGGCGGGGAGTTCCCGGCCTGGAGCAGCGACGGCCGCAAGGTGATGTGGGCGTTAGGCAACGCCGTGTGGACGTTCGACCTCGATCGCGCGCAGGTGGTGGACGACTCGCTCAAGGCCGACGGCAGGGCCAAGGCGCGCCTTCGCGCCGACAGCACGAAGAAGGACAGCATTGCCCGCGCCGACTCAATCGCCAAGGCCGACACGACCAAGAAGGAAAAGCCGGGGTACAAGCCGGCGGAGATGCGCATTGCCGTGGCGGCCACGCGCGACACGCCGCGCGGCGTCGCCGTCTTCCGCGGCGCGCGGGCGATCACGATGAAGGGGAAGGAGATCATCGAGAACGCCGACATCGTGGTGCGAGACAACCGCATCGTGGCGATCGGCGCGCGCGGGAGCGTGGACGTCCCCGCCGGGGCGCAGGTCTTCGACCTGACCGGGAAGACGATCATTCCCGGCTTCGTGGACACGCACTACCACCCGCAGTGGCTCACCCCGCAGATCCACAACACGCAGACGTGGCAGTACCTGGCCACCCTGGCCTACGGAACGACGACGACGCGCGACCCGCAGACGGCCACCACCGACTTCATGACCTATGGGGATCGCGTGGCCACGGGCGAGATGGTCGGCCCGCGCGTCTACACCACCGGCCCGGGCGTCTTCTCCAGCGAGCCGGTGCGCGACCTGGACCACGCCCGGCAGATCCTGTCGCGGTACGCCAAGTACTACGACACCAAGACGCTCAAGATGTACATGAGCGGCAACCGCCAGCAGCGGCAGTGGATCATCATGGCGGCGAAGGAGCTCGGGATCATGCCGACGACCGAGGGGGGGCTCGACCAGAAGCTCAACATCACGCACGGGATCGACGGCTATCCCGGCATCGAGCATACGCTCCCGATCACCCCGAAGTACGACGACGTCTTCGAGTGGTACAAGGCGACCCAGACATACAACTCGCCGACGCTGATCGTGGAGTACGGCGGCCCGTTCGGCGAGGGGTGGTTCTACCAGTCCGAGGACCTGCTGGGCGACACGAAGCTGCGCCATTTCACGCACCCGGTCGACATCGACACGAAAGTCCGGCGCCGTGGCGCGGGGAACGCCCCCGGCCCCGCGGGCTTCGCGGTGAAGGAAGAGTACGCGATGTGGCAGCACGCCCAGGACGTGGCCAAGACCGTGGCGGCCGGCGGGAAGATCGGCGTCGGGTCGCACGGCCAGCTGCAAGGCCTGGGGATGCACTGGGAGATCTGGCTCCTGCAGAGCGGGGGACTCTCGCAGCACGACGCCCTGCGCGCCGCGACCATCGTCGGCGCCGAGGCGATCGGCCTGGCACAGGATGTCGGTTCGCTCGAGGCGGGGAAGCTCGCCGACCTCGTGGTCCTGGACCGTGACCCGCTCGCCGACATCCGCAACACCAACAGCGTCGCGATGGTGATGGTCAACGGGCGCCTCTTCGACGGCAGTACCCTCGACGAGGTGTACCCCCGCCAGCGCAAGCTCCCGAAGCAGCCATGGGAGTACGCGACGCCGCAGGTCAACGCGGGGATCGCGAAGTAGGAGAGAACGGGAAGACGGGAGTCGCGAAGTCGCGAAGTCGCGAAGCCGCGAGGCGGGTTCCGGCCAGGGGGCCGGGACTCGCCTTTCGGCGTTTGGGGGCTACCTTGCTCGTGCGGCAGGCGGGCCTGCAGGCCCCGCGCGCGATTCACCCCTGCAGTGAGGCACTCGTGAAGCTGTTCCTGGCAATTCCTCGTCCGACTTCCCTCCCGCCAGGAGCAATGCATGTCACGCCCGCCTACTCCCCGCCTCACGGCTGATCGTCTTTCCTGTCACCTGCCGGATGGCCGCCCCCTCCTCGACGGGGTGAGCCTCGGCATCGCGGCCGAGCGCACCGGAATCGTCGGCGCCAACGGGAGCGGAAAGAGCACCCTCCTCGAGCTCCTCGCCGGCATCCGCGAGCCAACGAGCGGAACGCTCGTCAGGCGAGGCTCCATCGGCTACCTCCCGCAGGCGGTGACGCCGCGGCCTGGCGCCACGGTCGCCGAGATCCTCGGCATCGCGGATGCGCTGGATGCCCTCGACCGCCTCCTGTCGGGCGCGGGAGACGCTGCGGACGTGGAGCGCGTCGGCGGCGGGTGGGAGCTGCGCGAACGTGCGTGCGAGGCGCTGGATCGGGTGGGGCTCGGCGGGCTCCCGCTCGAACGCTCGCTGGACCGTGTGAGCGGGGGCGAGGGGACGCGCCTCGCGCTGGCCGCCCTCCTGGTCCGCGACCCCGACTTCCTCCTCCTCGACGAGCCCTCCAACCACCTGGATGCGGATGCCCGCGCCGCGCTGTGCGGCGTGATCGCGCGCTGGCCCCGCGGACTCGTCGTCGTCAGCCATGACCGCGCCCTCCTGGCCGGGATGGACCGGATCGTGGAGCTCTCGTCGCTCGGCGCACGGCTCTACGGGGGCGGGTACGATGCGTATCGCGCGCGACGCGACGAGGAACGGGCGGCCGCCGAGCACGCGCTCGATGCGGCTCGCGTCGCCGCTCGTCGGACCGCCGGTGCCGTCCAGGCACGCATGGAGCGCAAGGCGCGCCAGGATGCGCGTGGGAGGAAGTCGCGCGCGGACGGATCGCAGCCCAGGCTCGTCCTCAATGCGAAGCGCGAGCGCAGCCAGGGAACCTCGGCGCGCCTGGCCACCGAGAAGACGCGCCTCCTCGAGGAGAGTCGCCGCCGCCTGGCGGAGGCGCGCGCGCGCGTCGAGGCACGGGCCACCCCGACCTTCACCATTCCCCCCACTGGGCTGCACGCGCGCCGACGGGTAGTCGAGGTGCGAGGGGCGAGCATCGCGATGCCCGGCGACGACCGGCCGCTCCTTCGTGACATCGAGCTCACGATCGTCGGCCCCGAGCGCCTCGCGGTCACCGGCCCGAACGGCGCCGGCAAGACGACGCTCCTCCGCCTGCTGGCCGGACGCGTTGCGCCTGACGAGGGACGGGTGGCGCACGGCATCGCCCCGGGCGACATCGCCTGGCTGGAGCAGCACGCCGACTGGCCGGTCCCCACGGGGTCGCTCCTCGACAACTTCCTGGCCCGCAACGACGGGGCGAGCGCCGCCCACGCCCGCGAGGCACTGGCCGCCTTCCTGTTCCGCGGCGATGCCCCGCTGCGACCGGTCGCCACCCTGAGCGGCGGCGAGTCGATGCGCGGCGCGATGGCCGCGCTCCTCCATGCCAGCCGCCCCCCCCAGCTCCTCCTCCTGGACGAGCCGACGAACCACCTCGACCTCGATGGGACCGAGGCGGTCGAGCGTGCCCTGCGCGACTGGGATGGCGCACTGGTCGTGGTGTCGCACGACGAGGCGTTCCTCGCCTCGATCGGGATCCAACGGCGCATCGCGCTGCCGGGGCGCGACGCGTCAGGCGGCGCCGGCGCTCCCCCCGGATGATGGCCCCGCGCGCCGCGTCGCACCGGCTGACGGCGTGACACCCGCCCGCCTGGCTCCGCCCAGCCGTGCACCGTTGGCGAGCCAGGCCACCAGCAGGACGGCGCTGGCCACGCTCGCCCCCACCTTCACGGGGAGCGGCGCCGTGCTGGTCGAGAGGAATCCCTCGATGGCTCCCGCCACGAGCAAGAGGACGATCGACGCTCCGATGAGCTGCGTGCTGGTGCGCGCATTGAGGACGAGCGCGTCACGGCGCGTGTACGGGCCGGGGCGGACCATCGCGACGCCGAGCAGGAATCCCGCCGCGCCGGCGCACCAGATCGCGAAGAGTTCCAGGACGCCGTGTCCCGCCACGAAGGTCCACAGGTAGGCGAGGAGGCCAGCGTTGTGGAAGTGCGCCGACGCGGCCCCCATGAGGAGGCCATTGAAGGCGAGGGAGAGGAGCGAGCCGACTCCGAGCGCGATCCCCCCGGCGAAGCAGGCGAAGGCGACGCCGAGGTTGTTCGTGATGATGAACGACGCGACGGTCGCCCGCTGCGCGCCCGCCGTCTGGGCGTATCCACGCCCGCTTTGCAGCTCGCGGCGGCCCTCCTCGGCCCGCTCGAGGAGGACGGCGGGAAGCACCTCCTCGGCGAGCGCGGGGCGCTCCCGTAGCGTCGCATATGCGCCGAGCGCGGGCAGGATGAAGGCCAGCGCGGCGAGCAGCACGACCCGCCGCTGGGCGACCACGGCAGCCGGGCAGTCGACGGCGATGAAGCGCCCCACACGCGCCCAGGTCTTGCGCTCGTCCCGGTAGAGGAGGTTGTGCCCGGCGGCAACGAGCCGCTCGAGGCGCGCGCGCAGCCGCGGCTCGGCGCCGTAGGTCCGGGCGCGCGCGAGGTCGGCCGCTACCTCGCGATAGCGAGCGGCGAAGTCGGGGAGCTCGTCGGCGGAGAGCGCGTCGAGCCCGCCACGACTGGCGCGCCCGGCCAGGGCGCCGAACTCGTCCCACCGCGCCTGCTTTCGGGCGACGAGCCGCTCCAGGGCTGCCGAATGCGAAACCGGACGTCCCGGCTGGCGCCGCGCGGCGAGGGCACTGCCTGCGAACCGTCCGCGGCGCCGGGTACCCTCGTCGCGCCAGGCCTCGGCGAGGAAGGCGACGGGGTCGGCGTCGCGCGTGGGGAATCGATCGGCGAGCCGCGCGGTCAGCTGCCGGGCGAGCCGCGCGCGCACCTCCGAGGGGAGTTGCGGCGCGCGCTGCACGAACTCGCGCAGCACGCGGAACTCCTCGTCGCTCAGCCGGGGAGCTCCCTCCGCCGTCGCCGCAGGCAGGTCGATCGCCTCCGCGCCGGCGCTGGCGGCCGGGGCTTCGTGCGGCTCGTCGCGCACCACGACGGTCCCGGCCACCAGGTCGCCCAGGCGCTTGCCCCGCGGATGGAAGGCGACGAGGAGCGCGCCTAACAAGTACGGCGGCGGGAGGAAGTCGGCGATGCGAAGGAGGTTGCGGGCCCCCGCCTCACGCAGCGTGACCGGATGCCCCGTGTCGCGGATCACCCGGATCCCCAACCAGCGCTTTCCCGGCGTCTGCCCGTCGCGGAACCCCTCGAACAGGGCGAAATACCCCCACAGCAGGGCGAACAGCGCGAGTCCGACCACGGGAAAGATCGCGGCGCCGAGCGCCGGCCCCGCGCGTGCGGCGAGGTACACCAGCGCCGCCATGAGCGCCGCGACGATGGCGCTATCGAGGCAGGCGGCCAGCGCGCGACTCCCGAGCCCGGCGATTTCGTAGTCGATGACGACGTGTTCCGGCGTCTCGACCTCGAGGTGCTGGCGGAAGTCTGCGGGTGCGCCCATGCCACTCGGTCCTCGCGCGGAGCGGGAAGGCGCCGGCGCACGCCGGCGGGGGAGGGGTGTGGCGCCCGCGCGCGCCCCGCCCCTGGGCAGCAACATACGGCGGGGCGAGACGCTTCCAAAGACGCTCCGCGCGCACGAGAATTCGGCATCGCCCGCACCACGGCCGCTCCCGAGGAGAGATCGCATGCTCGTCCCAACCCTCCGCCCCCTGTCCCTCGGCGAGGTGCTCGATACGTCGTTCGGGATCTACCGCCGGCTCTTCGCCCCCCTGCTCGTGATCTCGGCCGTCACGCAGGCGATCCCCCTCGCCCTCGGCGTCTTCGTCACCTCGGCTGGCGGGATGGTGCAGCAACCGGCGCTCGCGATGCTTGGCTACGGCCTTGCCATCGTCTTCGGGGCGGTGGGGACGGCGGCCTCGACGTTCCTGGTGGCCGAGACGTACCTCGGTGGGAGCCTAACGACGCAGGAGGCCATCCTCCGGTCGACGCCGTTCCTCGGGCGCCTCATCGCGACCTCGATCCTGGTGTCACTGGTCGCGGGGGTGGGGCTCGTCTTCCTCATCGTGCCGGGAATGATCCTCCTCTCCGGACTGTTCATCACCCCCGCGGTGCTCGTCCTCGAGGACCTGGGCGCGCCGACGTCGGCCATGTCGCGCAGCTGGGCGCTGTCGCGGGGCTACAAGGGGAAGATCCTTGCCTCGCTCATGGCGATCCTCCTCCTCCTGATCATCCCCGGCATCGCGATCGGCGCCTTCACGGTCGGGACCTCCGACGCGTCGGCAGCGGAGGCCTCGCTGTCGGTGGGAGCGATGATCGTCCAGTCGGCGCTGCAGGTGCTGGTGTACCCGCTGATCTACGTGCTGACGACGGTCCTCTACTACGACCTGCGGGTTCGCAAGGAAGGGTTCGACCTCGAGATGCTCGCGGCCTCGCTGCAGCAGGGATGACGGCCGTGCAGCCGACGGAGGCCGCGAGGACCGACTCGCTTCACGCCATCCTGGATTCGGTCTTCGCGTCGCCCGCGTACCGCTGGGAAGGGCGGGAGGACCCCTTCGGGACGCTACGGCGGCTCTGGTTCGCCACGGGCGAGTACCTCCAGCGCCTGCGCGAGCAGAACCCGGACGCGTACCGGCTCCTCATGTGGGCGCTGGTGGCCGTGCTGCTCGCCATCCTCGCCCATGCGGCGTGGGTCGCGCTGCGCACCATCCGCCGGGGGAGCGGCCAGCCGGAGGAACGGGGAGGCGCGGCGATCGCCGCGCCGCGCGATGCGGGGTGGTACGCGAGCGAGGCGGCGCGACTGGCGGGCGAGGGCGACTACGTGGCTGCGATGCAGGCCGATTTCCTTCGCCTCGTGCTGGAGCTCGATGCGCGGCGCGTCGTGGCCTTCCACCCCAGCAAGACCCCAAGCGAGTACGCGCGCGACGCATCGCTCACAGACGAGGGACGGCGTGCCCTCCTGGCGCTGGTCCGGGAACTGTACGGGCACGCCTTCGCTCGCGTGCCGTGCGACCGCGCCGCGTACGAATCCTGGCGCGCGCGCGCGCTCGCCGAGCGGTATGCGCCCGCGCACTGAGGCCGCCATCGCGGCGGGGGCGGTGGTGGCGCTCCTCGTGCTCGCCTTCGCGACCGGGCGTCGGGTGCGGGCCGTCGACGACCCCGACCCGCGCGCCTCGTCGTTCGGGGCCGGCCGTGAAGGCGTGCGGGCGCTGGCAGATGCTGCCGAGCGTTTGGGTATCGAAGTGCTCCGCTGGCGCGAACGTCCGCAGGGCCTCGCGCGCCGGATGCACCGGGATTCGGCGTCCACCGTGGCCATCCTCGCGCCGACTCGCGCCATCTCGCCCGCCGAGCGAGGGGCCCTCGTGCATCTGGCCATCGATTCCGTGGGCGCCGACCTGGTCCTTGCCGGACATGAGGCAGGAGGGGTGATGCGGTGCTTCGGCCATCGCGTGCGGCGGACCGTCTTCGATTCTGCGCGGGTGGCGCCCCGGCGCTCCGCTGGGACGACGGGGGGCACGGCGGTGGGGGCGGGGGCGGGGGTGTGGGTGCACGGGGTGCTCCTGCCGCGCGCCGAGCGCGCCGCGCCGTCCGGGCGATCGGACGAGGGCGCCTGCCCGCCGGTGGTGATCCTCGGGGCCGACACGCTCCTGATGACGGGACAGGGCGACGTGGCCATGCTGCAGCTGACGGTCGCCCCGCATGGGCGCCGGGTGACGCTCGTGGGCGACGCGGTGCTGCTGCGCAATCGCTCCTTGCGTAGCGGCGACGTCGCGCCGCTGGTCGCGGCCACGGTCCTCCCGCGCGGCGGGCGCCTCATCTTCGACGAGTTCCATCAGGGGTACGGCCCCGGCGGCTCGATGGCGCAGGCCACCCTGGAGTGGAGCCTGCGACACCCCCTGGGGTGGATGACGTGGCAGCTGGCGGTGGTGGCCCTGCTGGCGCTGCTGGCCAGCGGGGTGCGATTCGGGCCGGTCCGGGCGGCCATCGCGCGCCAGCGCCGCTCCTCGCTGGAACACGTGCGGGCCCTGGCCACCGCGTTGGCCGCGGCCCGCGGGCATCGCGAGGCCGTCGGTGCGATGGTGTGCGGACTCCGGCGCCGCCTCTCGCCGGCGGCAGGTGGGGCCGCGTCGCGCGAGGATTGGCGCGCGTGGCTCGAGACCTTGGCGACCGGCGCGCCCGACGCGAAGGCCCGTGAGGCCGCCGGGCGCCTGGCCCGGCTGGCCGACGCCCCCGAACCTGCAACCGCGGTGCTGAGCGCCGCCAACGCCGTGGAGGATGTGTGGCAATCCCTGCGTCCCTGAACGCCGACGAGCTCCGCGCGCACGCCGCGACGGCGCACCAGCTCATGACCGAGCTCGAGCGCGTGGTGCTCGGGCAGCGCGATGCCATACGTGAGTCGCTCCTCGCGCTCATGGCGCGCGGCCACGTCCTGCTCGAGGGCCCCCCCGGGACGGCGAAAACCCTCCTGGTGCGCGCCCTCGCCCAGTCGCTCGGTCTCACCTTTCGGCGCATCCAGTTCACGCCGGACCTCATGCCCTCGGACATCACGGGAGTCAACTTCCTGGGAGCGGACGGCCGCTTCACCTTCCGCCCGGGGCCCCTGTTCGCCGACCTCGTCCTGGGTGACGAGATCAACCGCGCCCCGGCCAAGACGCAGGCGGCGATGCTCGAGGCCATGCAGGAGCGCGCCGTCACGGTGGACGGAGAAACGCGCCTCCTCTCTCCGGGATTCACGGTCTTCGCCACCCAGAATCCGATCGAGTTCGAGGGGACCTATCCGCTCCCCGAGGCCGAGCTGGATCGCTTCCTCGTCAAGGTCCTCCTGCGGTATCCCTCGGACCAGGCGGAGCAGGGCATGCTGGGGCGCGTCCTCGGCGGCTTCGATGCGGCGATCCCGGCGAGCTTCGGGATCGGACAGGTCCTGGACTCGCGCGGGCTCGAGGCGTTGCGTGCCGCGGCACGCCGGGTGCGCGTCGAGCCGTCCATCGTGGCCTACATCACGGCGCTGGTGCGCGTGACGCGCGAGACGCCGACCCTCACGTTAGGCGCGTCGCCCCGCGCCTCGGTGGCGCTCCTCCTCCTGGCGCAGGCGTCGGCGCTGCTCGATGGCCGCGATTTCGTCGTCCCCGACGACGTGAAGTCGCTCGCTCCCCCCGTCCTGCGGCACCGCGTCCAGGTGGCGCCCGAGCTCGAGCTGGAGGGCGTGACGCCCGACGCGGCGGTCCAGGCGCTGTTCGAGCGGGTGGAAGCCCCGCGCGCATGATCCTCCCGGCGCGCCGCTGGTTCGCTGGCGCGGCGATGCTCGCGCTCGTTGCCCCGCTGGCGCTGGCCTGGCCGACGGCCGCCACCTGGCTCGTCACTCTCGATGCCGCGTGGCTGTTGCTGCTGGCGGTCGACGCGTGGCGCTCGGCCGCGATCACGGCTGACGACATCACCGTGCGCCGGCAGGTCCCGCCCGCCTTCTCGCTGGGGCGGCCGCTCCCCGTCACCTGGCGATGGGAGGCGCGACTCCCGCGTCCGGTGGTGGTGCGCGTCGCCGAGGAATTCCCCTCGCTCCTGTCGCTGGGCGACGCCGCCGAGCGGGTGCTGCGGCTCGCTCCCGGCTCGGCGCTGTACGAGACGCACGTCGTGACGCCGGTGGCCCGGGGGAAGGGCGGGGGCGGCGCGTTGCACCTGCGGGTTTCCTCGCCGTGGGGGCTGGCGTGGCGCACGCTCCGCGTCGAGACCCCATGGCCGGTGACGGTCTTCCCCACGCTGGTGGGGGCGTCGCTCCGTGCCCTCCCCACCCAGTCGCAGCGGCGACGGGAGGCGGGGCTCCGCGCGGCGCGACGCCTGGGCGAGGGGCGTGCCTTCGAAAGCCTGCGTGAATGGGTGCCAGGCGATGAGACGCGGACGATCGACTGGAAGGCGACGGCGCGCCGGCGCAAGCCGATGGTGCGACAGTACGAGGACGAGCGCCGGCAGCAGGTCATGATCGCCATCGATGCGGGCCGGATGCTCACCGCCGAGTACGAAGGGCGCGCGCGACTCGAATACGTGGTGGAGGCGGCGTTGCAGCTGGCGCACGCCGCTGTCGACCACGACGACGACATCGGCCTGATGGTCTTCGCCGACGTCGTGCAGCGGTACCTGGCCCCCGCGCGGGGGCGCCGCGCCCTGCGCAGCGTCCTCGACGCCCTCGCGACGGTGCACGGCACGCTCGTCGAACCCGACTACCCCGCCGCCTTCGCCCTCCTGGCGCAGCGCAACCGCAAGCGCGCGCTCGCCATCGTCTTCACCGACGTCATCGATCGCACCGCGAGCGACGCGCTCGTCTCCCAGGTCGGCGCGCTGCGCCCGCGCCACCTCCCCCTCGCGGTGGCGCTGCGCGACCCGGCGCTCGATCGCCTGGCGACGGCGCGTGCCGCGACGGTCCAGGCCGCATTCGAACGCGCCGCCGCCGAGGAACTGCTCCAGGCGCGCGAAGCGGCACTGGCCGACATGCGAGGGCGGGGGGTCCTGGTGCTGGATGTCCCCCCGGCCGGCGCGGCCGAGGCGGTCGTGGCGCAGTACCGCGTGCTGAAGCGGCGGGCGGCACTCTAATCAGAGAAGACGAGAAGACGAGAAGACGAGAAGACGAGAAGACGACGGGAACTCGGCGGGGAGGTGGCAGGGCGCGCGCGATGCTCCTCGCCCGAGACGCGCTCGTCCTACCGCCCGCGATGCCGCGGCGCGTCACACCCCGGCAGGCGGTACCCCCCGATTCGCGTGGAGTAGTTGGCGTCGCCCGCGCGCAGGTAGTCGCCGACGTACCAGATGGTGCAGTCGTCGGATGGGTCGATCGCGGTCTGCGTGTAGTCCTGCCACCGCAGCGTGTTCTCCTGCGCGCCACCCCCCTCGACCAACACGTGCTCGCGCAGGGTGAGCGTCCCCCTGGGGTCACGCGCGCGCCGCGCCGCGAAGCGCTGCCCCGCGAAATGCGGTGTCCCGCCGAACGAGTAGCCGATCCCGATGTTGCCCGCCCGATCCATGGCCGGCGAGGCCATCCAGCGGTACGACGAATCGGGGGCGAACGTCCCCTGCTGGTAGAGCTGCAACGCGCGCCGCGGCCCCACGCGGAACTCGTACCAGCGCACCCCGCCGCCGCCGGCGCTGGTGTTCACCGAGTGCACGGCGACGATCGACTCGCGCGCGCCGATGCGCCGGTACACCACGCGCGCCATCAGCTTGTCGCCCTGCGCGTCGAGGCGACGCTCGGTTCCCGGCTGCGGAACGCAGCTCGTGAGCTGCCCGTCGCACAGGTAGTGGTACGGGGCGACGGCGACCTTCACCGGGCCCGCGACCTTCGTGCGCGACGGATCCTGCCAGTCGACGGCGAACGTCCAGGCGTAGATCCCGTCGTCGTCGACGTCCTTGTGCAACTGCGTCCCGCCGGCGGCGAGCATGATGTTGGGCGCCCCGCGTGGCGGGAGCGCGGTCCCGTCGAGGTCGGCGTTGTTGAGGAAGTTGACGCCGTCGATGACCACGCACTGCTCGCTCGCCGGCGCCCCCGCCAGCATCCGCGCACGCTCGGCGACGCAGGCGTGCTTCTGGATCACGTCGTCGCCCGTGCTGGTGGGGATGTAGTAGCCATCCGGCCACACGGCCGGGCGGGGGTAGTCCGGGAAGAGTGGGCGAATGAACTCGTAGCGGTAGTAGCGCCCCAGCGGGTCGTCGCTGGTGCTCACCGCGTAACACATGGCGTACACCCCCTGCGTGTCGGGGCGCGCGGCGGGCGGAGGCGTGACCGGGGCAGGCGTTGCGGCTGGCGGAGGCCCCTGCTGGGCGGCACCGGGCGGCGACGGTGGCGGCTGGCGCAGCACCTGCGCGACACCCGGCTGTCCCCGTTGCCCCACCTCGCTGGCGTGCGCCCCCTCACCCGCCTTGGGTGGTGGCGCGTGCCGCTCGTCCTTCCGCACGCGCGAGAAGATCGGCATCACGACCAGCCATCGATGCGCCAGCTGGTCGTAGCGCACGACGGCGTCGCCGTTGTTCTTCTCTTCGCACGGCCCCCCGAAACCGCGGAAGAGGTTGTTCGTCGGCACCGGCCCGTACAGCGGGCGCCCCGTGGTGTCGTACCGCGTGCCTCGCTTGGTGAAGACGGCCAGGCGCGTGTTCACCACCTGCACGACGTGGTTGGGCCCCACGGCGAGCGAGTTGTCCGAGGGATTGCGCAGCGTGGCCGCTCCCTGTGGTCCAACAAAGGAGGCGCCGATCCCGTCGAACGAGGCAACGAGCTGGGCGGATGCCTCACCGCCGTGCGCGCGCTGTTCCACGTCGGCGCCCCCGGGAGCGACCGGCCGTCGTGGCGGCGGCGCGCCGCCTTGGGCGATGTCGTGCACCGCGGCACCGGCACGCTCGGGGGCGCCGGCGCCGTTCGGCGGGCTGGCGACTGCAGGTGTGCTGGCGCGTGCAGGCCGGCGGGCGCCCGACTGGCCGGCGGCGCCCTCGGCAGGCCCGGCACCATCATCCGGTGGGGCAAGGCGCGTCGAACGCTGCTGGCCGTCGCCGCGCATCTCCCGGGGGTGTTCGACCAGCTGCATAAGCTGGCCGAGCGGCGGTGAGGTATCGAGGGCCGCCGCGTGGCGCACCGTCACCGCGGACCGGGATGTCGCCCCGCCCCTCCCGTGGGACCGCGCACTCGGTGTCCCATCATGGGAGGCCCCGGTGCAGCCCCATGCCGCGACGGCGCCCGCCAGGGCGAGCGCCGTCGGCAGCGCCGTCGCCAGCGCCCCGACGGCGCGCTCGCGCGGGCGGGGCGTGCGCACTACCGCTCCGGCATCGCGGCCAGGCACTCCACCTCGATCTTCGCGTTGGGGACCACCAGCGCCGCCACCACCACGGTGGTGCGCGCCGGCGGCGCGTCGGGGAAGAACTCGCGGTACGCCTGGTTCATCCCGGCGAAGTCCTTCACGTCGACCAGAAAGACCGTGCACTTCAGCGCGTGCGCCATGTTCGTCCCCGCCGCCTCGAAGACGCGCTTGGTGTTCTCGAGCGCCTGCCTGGTCTGCCCCTGGATCGTGGTGTCGGGGTTGGGACGCGTCCCGAGCTGGCCGGAGGCGTATACGAGGTTGCCGACGCGAATGGCGGGGGTGAGGATGGGCGAGGGGGTCGTTCCCGGGGGGATGATGACCTCGCGCTTCTGCGCCCGGGCAAGGGTGGGGGCGGACGACAATGCGAGGAGGGCAAGCAGGAGGGTGCGGGACATCGAGTGCCTCGTGACTGGGTGGCCGGGTGAGCAGATCCACAACGTGCGAGCGTGGTGCAGCGCTGGCAACTCCCGGCGCTGCATTCGCCGGAGCCGCGCGACGATTGCCTCGCGCAGCGCCGCGCCGCATTTTCGCCCGGCCTCGTCCTCCACGCTCCCCGCGCACGCCATGCCCGACGACACCTCCCCGACCGAGCCGCCTGCCGTCCCCACCGCGCCGATGGACCGGCGCGATTTCCTGCGCGTGGCCGGGGCGGGCGCGAGCGCCATCCTGGCCACCGGGTGCGCCTCGGCCACACCCTCCCCGTCGCCGGCCCAGGGCGTTGCACCTGCCAGCGCGACCCGGGGCAGCGGTCACATCGTGGTGGTCGGAGGCGGCGCCTGGGGCGGGTGGACCTCGCTCCATCTCCGCCGGCGCGGGGCGCGCGTGACGATGATCGACGCCTATGGCCCCGGCAACTCCCGCGCCTCGTCCGGCGACGAGACGCGCGGCGTGCGCTCGTCGTACGGCGATCGCGCCGCGGCCGGCGCGCTGTGGACCTCGTGGGCGCGCACCGCCATCCAGCGCTGGCAGGCCTTCGACGACGAGTACGCGGCAGAGTTCAACACGAAGTTCTTCCACACCACCGGCGACGTGATCTGCCGCGCCGCCGAGGAACCCTTCGTGAAGCGCACGCTGGAGCTGTGGAAGGCGCAGGGCGTCCCGCACGAGGTCATCGACGGGGACGAGGTGATGAAGCGCTGGCCCGTGATCGACGCGCGCGACATCACGATCGCGATCACCGAGCCCGACGCCGGCGTCGTGCGGTCGCGCCATGCCACGCAGGCGGTGGCCGCCATCGCGCAGCGCGAGGGGGTCAGGCTGGTGATCGGGCGGGCCCGGCCGGGGACGGTGTCCCAGGGGGTCATGGATGGCGTGGTGCTCGACGACGGGACGGTGATCCGCGGCGATCGCTACCTCTTCTGCTGCGGCCCGTGGCTCCGCAAGCTGTTCCCCACGCTGCTCGAGAACCGCATGCGGATCCCGTTAGGCTACGTCTGCTACTTCGGGGTCCCCGAGGGCGACCGGCGCTTCACCTACCCGCACCTCCCCAGCTACAACTTCCCCGGCGTCACGGGATGGGCCGCGCTCCCGGTGGACCTGCGCGGCTTCCGGGTGCGCGGCGCCATCGCCCCGCCGCTCCCTCCCGGGCCTCCCCCCGCGGCGTCGCCGGGCGCCGCCGCCGCGGCTCGCCAGGGCGCGACGATCGACACGGCACAGCAGGATCCCGACACCAGCGGGCGCTGGATGAACCAGGAGCGCATCGACGGATCGCGCCGCTTCGTGCAGGCCCGCTTCCCCCTCCTTGGCGACGCGCCGCTCCTCGAGACGCGCGCCTGCCACTACGAATCCAGCATCAACCGCAACTTCATCATCGATCACCTCCCGGAGACGACCAACGCATGGATTGCCGGCGTGGGGCAGGCCGAGGGATTCAAGTTCGGCCCGGTGGTCGGGGAGTACATCGCGCAGCGCGTCCTTGGTCACGAAGGCGATCCCGCGCTCGCCGCCGCCTTCAAGTTCCCAACCGAGGTCTACGAGCCGCAGGCGGAACCCACGCGGGACGACGCGTAATCGCCCCCGTCGCGTCCCGGCCATCCCCGCGCGGCGCGCCTCACGACCCTCGCCCCCCGGGGGCAGCCGTGGCGGGCGCGGGAGGGCGTGCGCTGCCATATTGTCGAGCATGACGACCTCCGAGGACGAGACTCCTCCCGCAGGCGAGGGGATGGGGCGCATCGACGTGGCGGGCCTGACGCACACCGGGTTGATCCCGACCGAGAACCAGGACCACTTCCTCGTCGCGACGATGCGGAAATCGGTCGAGGTCGGTGCCTCCAACCTCGATCCGGCGCGCCTCGCCGGCCGTCTTGGCGTCGCGCAGGCCTACCTCATGGTTGTCGCTGACGGCGTCGGGGGGCGCGCCGGCGGGGCCGCCGCCAGCAGCCGCGCCGTCGAGACGACGCTCGAGTACATCGCGCGCGCCAGCGGGTGCTTCCAGGGGATCAACGTGGACGAGGAAGCGGCCTTCATCGAGAAGATGGAGGAGGCCGTGCACGACGCCCACGAATCGCTGCGCCGGGAGTACGGCGACTCCGAGTGGGCGCCGGCCACGACGCTGACGATGGTCATCCTCGTCCCGCCCCGCGCGTACCTCGTGCACGTGGGCGACACCCGCGCCTACTACCTGCGCCGTGGCCGCCTCTTCCAGCTCACGCGCGACCAGACGTTCGGGCAATACCTGGTCGACACCGGTGCGATGACCGAGGACCAGGCGATGGCGTCGCCCATGGGGCGCACGCTCGCCAGCGCAGTGGGGAGCGGCGAGGTCAACCCGTCGGTCGGCCTCATCGACCTCGAGGCGGGCGACACCCTCCTCCTGTGCAGCGACGGGCTCACGAAGCACGTGCCTAACGACGAGATCGCCCGGCTCCTCCAGGCGCCGCGCAGCGCGAGCCAGGAGTGTGACGACCTGGTGTCGGCCGCCCTTGCCGGCGGTGGCACCGACAACGTCACGGTCGTCGTGGCGCGGATGGCGTGACATGGCGGCCCGCCGCGCCCCGCTCCCCACGCCCCGCACGGCGGAACCGCGTCCACCGCACGGCCGATGCCGGCTGCGGCCGGGCCGCCACCAGACGGTCACTCCCCGCACTCTTCACCCATGATCTGGTTCGTGGCCCTCGGCAGCGCCCTCGGCGGCGCGGTGCGTTATGCGATGTCGGCCTGGTTCGTGCGCGTGGCGGGCGCCACGTTCCCGCTCGGCACCCTCGTCGTCAACGTCACGGGATCCTTCCTGCTCGTCGTGCTGCTGCGCACCATGATCGCCTCGCCGGCGGTGTCGCCGGCCCTCCGGGTCGCCTTGACGACGGGTTTCTGCGGCGGATACACCACCTTCTCCACGTTCAGCAGCGAAACGCTGGCGTTGCTCGAGGGGGGCGAATGGCGCCGCGCATCGCTCTACGTGGCGTTGAGCGTGATCCTCTCGCTGCTGGCGGCGTTCGCGGGACTCGTCGTCGCCCGGCAGCTGCTGGCGTGGCGGCAGGCGTAGGCGGGAGCGCCGCAGCATGGCCCCGTACCGCGACACGCCACGATCCCGCAGGAGGCACCCATGAGTCAGCCGGCTGGACTGGCGTCGACGCCACCACCGCTCCTCGGCGAGCGGACGCTGATGCGCATCACGATTTCCGGTGACGACCGCTACGAGGGGCGCGCCACCTCACTCGCGATCGTCGACCTGCTGCGCACCCGGGGCTTTGCCGGGGCCACGGTGCTGCACGGCATCATGGGATTCGGCGCGCGAGGGACCGTGCACAGCGAACTCAACGAGATCACGTCGCAGGGGCTCCCAGTCGTGATCGAGACCGTCGAGACGGAGGCCCGCATCGCCGAGGTGCTGCCGACCCTCGACCGGATGATCAGGGGCGGGGTGATCACGCTCGAGCGCGCCGCGGTGCGCCTCCATCGCGCCTCCGCCATCCGTGAGGGGCAGGGCTCCCCTGAAGCCTCGCCCGGCTCCGCGACCGCAACCTGACGAGTGGCCACATGTCATCCGCACACGACGCCGGCACTCACGCACAGCCCCGCGGCTTCAAGGGCGAGCGCGTCCTCATGCGCATTCACGTCGGTGAGGCCGACCGATGGGAGGGGAAACCGCTCTACCATGCCATCGTCGCGCTCCTGCGCGAGCGACAGTTCGCGGGCGCGACGGTCTTTCGCGGCATCCTGGGCTTTGGTGCGCACGCGACGGTCCACGAGCCCCGCCTCTTCCGCCTCTCCAGTGACCTCCCGATCGTGATCGAGTGCATCGAGACGGAGGCGAACATCGAAGGCGTCCTCCCCGAGCTCGACCGCATGATCGGCGGGGGGCTCATCACGCTCGAACGGGCACGCGTCATCCTGTATCGCCCCGACGCTCCGCCCGGCATCGATCCGGATCACGGCTGGTCGCTCGACGTGACGGGAGACTGGCGGGCACGCCCGTCGGATCAGGCGCCGTGAGACGATTCCTCACACGTCCATGCGCGTCAGCGAAGCGCAGTCGCCAGCTGCGGCCGGCGGCCGCGCGCCGGACGACGTCACCCCGCCATCCCGCGCCGCGCCGGTTCGAGGTCGACGTTGCGCTTGCGCGAGCGGCAGTCGTCGCCGCGCGGTGGCTGGAGCGCGCTCGCGCCGCCTACCGCCCGCGCACCGTCAGCGCGCGCTCGCCGCGCACGGGGATCGTCCCCTCCGCCGTGATCTCCAGCTGCATGAGGTAGCGCCCCGGCTTGAGGGTGGCGAGGTCGACGACGACGGCACGCGGGGTGTAGCCGCGCCCGCGCGCCGACACGTCGCTCATCCCCACGGTCACCGGCTGCGCCTCGCGCACCAGGCGAAGTGCGGTCAGGCCGCGCCGCATCCATCCGCCTTCGCCCTGGTCCTCGGGCGCTACCGTGATGGAGACCTGGATTCCCTCGCCACTGGGGTCGGTGTTGTACGTCTCCCAGTAGATCCCCACCTTCGCCCCCTCCGTCACGACCTGCGAGGCGCTGGCGTGCGGGAGGACCTCCTCGAGGGCGCGCGGCATGCCGTCGTACGGCTCGAACAGGAGGAGGTCGGAGATGCTCACGCGCGATCCCGGAGTGTCGGTGGCGCGCATCCCGTAGCGGGCGCGGGCCAGCACCTGCTGCCGTCGCGCCCCAGCCTCCGCGCTCATCAGCATCGGTCCCCACGTGGTGCTGGCCGAGATCGTGCCGCGCACCCCCGGAGCGGGGAGCCTGACGATCGTCGCATCGCGCTCCTCACCCTTGGTCAGGACCAGCGCGGCCGTCATCTCCCCAGCGCGCGCCGCTCCCGCCAGCGCGCGGTCGCCGCTCACGTCGTACGCCATCACCACCAGCGCCGAGTCGCCGCGACGGAAGATCGCCGACTGGTGCGTGAGCGGGAGGAGCCGTCGCGCCACCGCCGGGGCGTAGCGCGCGCGCACTCCCGGCAGTCCCTTGCCACGCCATCCCACCGAATCGCTCAGGGCAGGGTTGAGCACCGTCGCCGCCACCGGGAGCATCGGCGGGGCGGGGGTGGGCTCGTGCCCGGTGATGACCTTGGTCGATCCACGCCCCGATACGTAGACCTCGTGAAACGACCAGGCGCGCGGCCAGCCGTAGCGCAGGAGGAGCTCGCGCTCGTCGGCGTCGAACCCCATCGCGTACACCGACGGTGCATCCTCGACGAACACCGTGTAGAGGCGGCGCGAGAGGAACTCCGTGCGTGCGTCGTTTCCCGCCAGCGACATCATCGGGCGCGCCAACCACCAGATGCGGTCCTCGAACGCCGCGCGCCGCGCGCACCCCAGCTCGCGGTAGTCGCGAAGGAGGCGGTCGTCGAGCACGAGCTTGAGGTCGCGCCATTCGCAACGCTGCCGCTCATCCATCAGCGACAGCGCGCGGCTCCAGGCGCTGTCTGACGCGGCGTAACGTCCCGCCTCGTGCAGGGCGAAGCCCTGCAGCGCGTGGCACCACCATCCCCCCGCCTCGCAGCGCGCCGCCGCCCGCACCGCGTCGTCCACTCGCCCCGACTCGGTGAGGTACCGGACGAGCTGTCCGGAAGTCCAGCGATCGTCGGGGAACTCGCGATAGGTGGAATCGAGGATCGCGACGAACTTCGCGCGCTCGCGCGCGATCGTCTCCGGCTCGCTGGGGGGAGGGGGCTCGCGCTCGTCGTACCAGTAGCAGAAGCGCCCCACCTGCTCGTCGCACTGTGTCGCCCCGCCCCCTCGCAGGCTGAGGCGCGGCAGGTGACTCCGGCGGAAGGCCTCGAATGCACCTTGCTTGTCCCGGAGTGCCCCCAGGCGCGGCGCCGCCGCCTCGGGGGTGACGGGGCGAACCTCCATCACCTGCGCGTGGACAGCGAGCGCGGCGAGCGGAAGAGTGGCGGCGATGAGGGCGACGTGGCGCATGGTCTCGAGATGACGGGTGGCGCTGCTTCGTGTACGTCCGACGAGGGGAAAAGGGTCCGGCGACGCGTGCGCCGATGCGCGCTCGCCCGAAGGAACATGTGCCGAGGCGTGCAATTCACCCACCCCTCTCCCGACTCCCGGGTCCGCTGCCCATCGTCCCCTCCCACATCGTCCACGCGGATCCGACTCCCCTCGCCAACCGTCGACTTCATGCGGCTCTCCCCCTCGCTCGCTGTCCTCCTCTTCACGGCGTCCACTGCCGGCGCCCAGGCGCCGGAGGTCGCCCGGATCGTGGTCTCGCCTGCCAATCCCACCGTGGTCGCGGGGGACACGCTCCGCCTCTCCGCCCAGGCATTCGATGCGTCGGGCAAGGTGCTGGAGGGGGTGCGCATCCGCTTCCAGGCCCAGGGAGGGCGATTCGAGGGGACGGTCGATTCGCTCGGCCTCGTCGAATCGGGAGCCACGGGGACGCTTCCGGTCGTGGCCGTCGCGCTCGTTCCCGGGGTCCGTCCCAGGGTGGAGCGCTTCGAGGTGCGCATGGTCCCCGGCCCTGCGGCATCCATCACGCCTTCGCACGCCAGCGTGAAGCTCGCCCTTGGCCAGCGGCTGCGCCTCGGCGGGCACGTCTACTCGCAAACGAAGGACCTTCGGGCCGCCGATCGCATCACCTGGGTCTCGACCGCGCCTAACGTGGCACGGGTCGACCAGGACGGAATGGTCGCGGGCGTTCGGGCCGGCCGGGCCACGCTCACCGGGACATCGGGGAGCGCCAGGGTCACCGTCCCCGTCGAGGTCGTCGGCGTGGAGGTCGCGTCGCTCGAGCTCACCCCGGGACACGTCGATGCGCGAGAGGGCGACGTGCAGCGCTTCCGCGTCACGGCACGCGATGCCGGTGGCAAGGTGGTCGCCGGGCTCACGACGTCGTGGTCGTTCGCCCCGGGCGAAGGGCTCATCGAGCAGGACGGGACCTTCACCGGCTATGTGCCCGGCGAGTACGTGGTCACCGCCTCCCAGGGCTCCCGCTCGGCGCAGGCGGTCGTGCGCGTCACCGCACGCGAGGTGCGCCGTCCGCTCACCGTCGTCGGGCGCCTCCCGCGCACCCGTTTCACCACCGAGGAGGTCTGGATCCACCCCGATGGCAAGCACGCCTACCTGGGGTCGGGGAGCGGGGGCGACGTCATGTACGCCATCGACATCTCCAACCCCGCCAAGCCGGTCGTGACCGACTCCGTCGTCTCCAACACGCGCCGCGTGAACGACGTGATGACCACCCCCGACGGCAAGTTCCTCGTCTTCACCCGCGAGGGAGCCAGCGACCGCAAGAACGGGATCGTCATCTGCTCCCTCGAGGACCCCGCGCATCCCAAGGTCATCTCCGAGTTCACCGACGGCGTCACCGCCGGCGTGCACTCGGCCTTCATCTTCCGGCAGGAGAAGTACGGGACGCACATCTACCTCACCAACGACGGCACCGGGGCGATGCATGTCATCGACATCAACGATCCCTACAAGCCGAAGGAAGTGGCGCAGTGGCGCACCCCGCGCCTGCACGGCGACGCCGGGCGCACGCTGCACGACATCGACGTGCAGGACGGTCTCGTCTACGCCAGCTACTGGAACGACGGCCTCGTGGTGCTGGACGTGGGCAATGGCGTCAAGGGCGGGAGTCCCGGCAATCCGCAGTTGGTGTCACAGTACAAGTACGACCTCAACTTCCTGTACCGGGACGTCGAGGCGGTGGGCGGGTCCGGCTTCATCCGCGGCACGCACACCGCGTGGCGCCACAAGAACTACGTCTTCATCGCCGACGAGGTCTTCCCTGCTGCCGGGGTGAAGGGGGCAAAGGACGCCGCCGCCGGGCGCGCCTACGGGCGCCTTCAGGTCATCGACGTCTCCGACATCGCCAAGCCCCGGTCGGTGGCCTACTACGAGCCGGAGTTCGGCGGGGTGCACAACGTCTGGGTGGCGGGCGACACGCTGTACATGGGGGCGTACAACGGCGGCTTTCGCGCCTTCGACATCTCGGGGGAACTTCGCGGCGACCTGCGCGCCCAGGGGCGCGAGATCGGCCACCTCAACACCGCCGACATGGACGGCAGGGTGCAGAACGCCGCCATGACGTGGGGCGTCGTCGTGAAGGACGGCCTCGCGTACGTCAACGACATGTACAACGGGCTGTGGATCGTGAAGATCGAGCCCAAGCCACTCGTGGTGCCGTAGGACAGAAGACGAGAAGACGAGAAGACGAGAAGACGAGAAGACGAGAAGACGAGAAGCGGAGCGACCGGGACATGCCGCGGTGCTCCGCTTCCGTCTTCGCCCTCCTTCGCGTCGCGCCCGTGCGTCGCGCCCGTGCGTCGCGCCCGTGCGTCGCGCCCTCGCGCCGCGCCCGGCGCTACCGCCTGGTCACCACGAGTATCGCCCCCATCGGATGCCCCGTGCCGAAGCGCGTCGTCGCGTCAGCGGCGTTGATGAAGCGGATCTCCTTCACGTTGAGCGCCGTGACGTTGGCGAGGGTCGACACGCCACCGGTCTGGATGCCGTCCACGTAGACGACGATCCCGCTGTTGGATTGCGTGTCGGAGAACCCCTGCGAGGCGCGACCCCGCAACATGGCCGGGCGTAGGCGCTGCACGGCCTCGAGCGCATTGGTCACTCCCGCCGCCGCGATCTCCGCCTCCACGATGAGGTTCGAATTGCCGCGTGCCGGCGCTGCCGCGGTCTGCGGCGTGGCGCCTCCGCTCCCACCTCCACCGCACGCCGCGACGATCGGGACGAGCAGCAGCATCGTGCCAAACGCGCCGAATCGGCGAGACCTCATGGCTTCCTCGTTGGTGGCATGGTCACGACGGAGTCACCCGAGTTCCCCCGTCGGCGCAACGCTCTCACCCCGCGGTGCTGAGCGCAAGGGCGGCGGCGTCGGCCACGAAGCTCTCGCCGTCCAGTCCGTCGGGAATGCGAACCCCCAGCGCCGCCAGCGCGCTCGGCATGACGTCGACCGTGCGCCGCGGCGGCTGCGCGACGGGGTGATTGACCACCAGCGGGGCGAGCATGTGGTCACGGTGCAGGGCGCCGTGCGCCGAGCGGTGGGGAATCGGCTCGTAGCGCTCGCGAAAGTCCCAGCCGCGCGCCGCCGAGAGCAGGACGTCGCCCGAACGCGGCGACGATGCCAGGTGCGCGATCTGCACCAGCGCGTCCGGGTAGTCGGTGTCGATGGTCACCTCGTACGCCTCGCGCCCCCCCGCCCCCTCCACCTCGCCGATGCCTAACGGATCGCCATCGATCGGACGGTAGGAATAGCTCCCCTCGTCCCACGCGACCTGCGCCGACCCGCGCCCCCTCGCGCGCACCTCCGCTTCGCCTGGCGCCTGCGGCAGGATCACGAGGTCCACCGACGATCGCTCGAGCAGCGAGTGCACCACCCCCTCCCAGCGTGCCGCCAGCGCCGGCCAGAAGGGACGCTGGCGATGCTCCAGCTCGAGATAGAGGTGCGCCATCGCATTCCCGCTCACCATCACCGCCACCTCGTGCCCCGCGCCCACCGTCCACGGGTGGGCGAGGGTGCGGAACCCCCACGTCTCGCCCATCAGCACGGCGAGGTCATCGTGCCGCTCCACCGGGGAGTGCCCGTGGTCGCTCACGACCCACAGCTGCGTCCGTTCCCACCGTCCGCTGCGCTCGGCGTCGTGCCGGATCTCTGCGACGACGTCGTCCAGCGTCCGCATCGCCTCGCGCACGAGCGAGCCGTCGTGTCCGGCGGCGTGCGACGTCTTGTCGATCCCGGTGAAGGCGGCGAAGACGAAGGCGGGGGCCTCGCGCCGGACGCGACGCACCACCTCGTCCCCGATCTCGCGATCGATGGCGAGCCACCCGCGCACGTCACCCCGGAAGTGCGTCGCAGCCGCCCGGGCGACGAAGCGCGCCCCCCGCCCCAGGCGACACCCGTGCGGGAGTCCTCGCTCGATCACCGCCAGCGCCCCCAGCGACGAGTCGGCCAGCTCGAACACCGTCGGCGCATCGTCCGCCAGGTCGCGGTCGACGAGGCGCATCCCCCAACCCACGTAACTGCGCGAATGCGCCAGCCATGGACCGATCGAGCGGGAACGATCGAACCAGCGAAGCCCGGGGAGCCCCACGCTCCCCGGAAATCGCCCCATGAGGAAGGGCGTGTACGCCACGCCGGTCACCGACGGCCACGCGGTGGTCACGGTATGCACTCCCCCCTCCTCCCCCAGTTGCGACAGGTGAGGCAGGGCCCCCCCGGCCATCGCTGCGCGCAGCGTGTCGGGACGGGCACCATCAGCCAGGAGGATGATGACGGGCAACGGTGAGGGGTTCGCGAGGTGGCGCAGTGGGGGGCGACATGCCGCAGCCGTTCCGCCCCCATGCGTGTTACGCTAAGCTCATGCGCGTGTTGCGCGCTCACACTCCACGATCTTAACCACTCGATGGCCAAGCGTAAGCAACCCCAGCGCGAGAGTCGGTCGGCGTCGGGGCGGCCGATGACCCCCGGCCGCCTCCTGGATGCCGGCAAGGAGGCGCTCGAGGGGCTGCGTGAACGCACCGAGTCGGGCCACCGTGCCGCGGGGCGCATGCCGCCGTCGGAGTCGTCCAGCGCCCGTACCAGCGGTGCGCACCGCGTGATCGACGCCTCCATCCGCGATCCGCTCCCGCTCACGGAAGACGCCAAGCTCCTGCAGAAGCGCTTCTCGCGCGATGACTTCACGCGGACCGATCCCTGGCGCGTCATGCGCATCCAGGGAGAGTTCATCGAGGGGTTCGACACCCTGGCCAGCGTGGAGAAGGGGGTCACGATCTTCGGCTCGGCCCGCACCGGACCCGATGACCCGCAGTACGTGGCGGCGCAGGAGACGGCGCGCCTCCTCGCCGAGGCCGGATTCGCCATTCTCACCGGCGCCGGCCCCGGCATCATGGAGGCGTCGAACAAGGGGGCCAAGCTCGCCGGAGGGCGCTCCATCGGGTGCAACATCGAGCTCCCGTTCGAGCAGGGGGCCAATCCGTATGTCGACACGCTCATCAACTTCCGCTATTTCTTCGTGCGGAAGACGATGTTCATCAAGTACTCGAACGCCTTCGTGATCTTTCCGGGCGGCTTCGGTACGCTGGACGAACTGTTCGAGGCGCTCACGCTCATCCAGACGGGGAAGATCTACCAGTTTCCCGTCGTCCTCTTCGGCCGGCACTACTGGGCCGGGCTCATTCGCTGGATCCAGTCGCGGGTGCTCGGGGAACGGAAGATCTCCCCGGGTGACGTCGACCTCATGCTGGTGACCGACGATCCCGAAGAAGCGGCACGGACGGTGATTGCCGCGTACGAGGCACAACTCAGCGCCGCCCGTGGGCGGCTGGAGGGAGGACTTTGAAGAACAAGAAGACGAGAGGACCAGGGGAGGGGAAGACGAG